>JBMOHO010000332.1:0-4167 GCA_049317805.1 Saprospiraceae bacterium | reverse complement strand
CAACAGTAGGGTAATACGCAAACCCGGTCTACTTTTGACGCAGTTAACTTTTTATAAAGCCCAACGCGTCATCCCATGAACGTTAAATTATCCTCCGCAGCGGCCATCCTGGTGGCCTTCTTTTTTATGGTAACCCCCACCACCGCACAGTTGCCATCCGGTTTTGTGCAGGTAAAAGTAGCCGACGAACTCAACCCCACCGGCATGACCCTGAGTCCCGACGGGCATTTGTTCCTCATTGAAAAAAACGGCGTGGTGCGGGTGGTCGACAACGGTGTGCTCGATCCCATTCCGGCGCTTAACTTACCGGTAGACGACTACAACGAGCGCGGCCTCGGCGGCATCACCTTTCACCCCACTGAACCTTTTGTGTACCTGTACTACACCGTGCCGGGTGCCAACCGCAACCGGATCAGCCGATTTGATTACTACAACCACACCATTTTTCCGCAAACGGAAGAAATTCTCCTCAACCTTGATCCCCTGTCAGGCACCATCCACAACGCAGGTGCCATGGTTTTCGGATCGGATGGCAAACTCTACGTATCGGTAGGCGACGGTGCCGCTTCCAACCAGGCTCAAAACCCCAATAGCCTCCTGGGGAAAATCCTGCGCCTGAACCCGGACGGCAGCATACCGACCGACAACCCGTTTTACAACACCTACACCGGCGTTTACCGCTATATATACGCCCTCGGCTTTCGCAATTCTTTCACCATGGCCATACAGCCAGGGACGGGCCGCATATACGCCAACGACGTGGGCAACTCTGCATGGGAGGAAGTGAACGCCATTCTGCCCGGCAAAAACTACGGCTGGCCCCAGGTAGAAGGCCCCATCGGCGGGGGCAATCCGCCCGCCAACTACCAGGATCCCGTGTACGCCTACACCCACGCTCAGGGGTGTTCAGTCATCGGCGGCACGTTTTACAACCCGACCGTCAGCGTTTTTCCGCCAGCCTATAGTGGGCGCTACTTTTTTGCCGATTACTGCGGCGGCTACATCAAAACGCTTGACCCCAACACGGGCGCCGTCAACCCGTTTGCCGCAGGCCTGAACCGGCCTATCGCGCTGCAAACCATGCCCGGCGGCGACATGTACTACATTGTGCGCGCGGGTTTGGGCGGAGGCTCCGAGGCCGACAACACCAGCACGTTCAACGGCCAGTTGTGGCGTATCATTTACACCGGCAGCGGGGCGCCGTTTGTGTACCAGGACCCGGAGTCTGTGCGCTTGTCGGCAGGAGAAGACGCCCGTTTTGAAGTGTTTGTGCTGGGCGACCCCACGCTGACGTTCAAGTGGCTGCGCAACGGCGTGGATATTCCGGGGGCGGACTCCGCGGTGCTGGTTGTGCCGGCCGTGGCGGTGTCCGATTCGGGCAGCCTGTTCAGTTGCATCGTCACCAACAGCCAGGGAACCGACATCAGCGGCGCGGCGCTGTTGGAAGTGAGCGCCAACCAGCGTCCGCAGCCTCAAATTACCGTGCCCGACACCAGTTTTAGGTACCGGGGCGGCAGCGTCATCCCGTTTGCCGGTTTGGCCACCGATCCGGAAGAGGGCGTGCTCGACAGCGCCAGGCTGAGCTGGAGCGTGGTGTTTTTCCACGACAACCACACCCACCCCGGCCTGTCGGCCCAAAGTGGCTTGTACAACGGCAGTTTTCCGACGCCTGCCCAAGGCGAAACCAGCCCCAACGTGTTCTACCGCATTTACCTCAACGCAACCGACACCAACGGTTTTGCAAAATCGGTGTACCAGGACGTGCAGCCCCTCAAATCTACGCTCCGGGTGACGGCCAATATCCCCAACGCCACCCTTCAAATGGACGGCACGCAATACGACTTGCCCGCCGACGTGTTGAGCGTAGCAGGCATTCGCCGACAACTGAATGCGCCGCCGAGCATAGTGGTGGGCGATTCGCTCTATCTCTTTGATTCCTATCTCGGTTTGGGTGCCGATCCGTTTTTGGACCTCGTGACGCCCGACACCGATTTGGTCATTCAACTCGTGTACGTGGCCATACCCGTGGGCAGCGGCACCGGTTTGCTCGGCCGCTATTTTGACGCACCCAACCTCGACTTTTCGGGCGATCTGTTGCTGACCCGGGTGGATTCCATTGTTGATTTCGACTGGGGGAACGACGCGCCCGACGCCACTGTGCCCGACGACTATTTCAGCGTGGAATGGCGGGGCTTTCTGGAACCCTTGTTTACGGAAGAACTCACGTTGTCTACCGTGACCGACGACGGTGTGCGCTTGTGGATCGACGGCGTGCAAATTATTGACCAATGGATACCACAATCGCCCACCACGCATTCTGGCAAATTCAACGCCGTGGCCGGGGTGCGCTATCCCATACGCATGCAGTTTATGGAAATAGGCGGCGGCGCGGTAGCCCGGCTCCAGTGGCAAAGCCAGCGCCTGTTCAACAGCGTGGTACCGCAGTCGCAACTGTACCCGTCGCGGCCAGGCGTGGTCAGCGGAAAAGTATGGATAGAAAACACCACTTCCGGCGTGTTTGAAGCGGGCGACGTGCCGATGAAAAATGCCGTGGTCAGCGCCCACAACAGCCAAACCAACGTGGTGGTCAGCTACGACCTGACCGACGCCGACGGCCTCTACCGAATAGAAAACGTGCCCGACGGTTTATATTACCTCTCGGTGATGAACCTGCCCGGCTCCGGCAACCTGAAGCCCGATGCGGGGCTCGACAGCAACAGCCGTACGCCATTGTTTGTCCTGGACCTGGATGTGGACACGGTGCTGAACGCCTCCTTTCGGGTCATCAGCACGGCTTCGGTGCCGGCAGCGGCAGCCGGCATCCGCGTGTTCCCCAACCCGGCGACAGCACAACTGCACATCGTGTGGCCGCAAACAAGCCCGTCGGCCAACCGACGCTTGCTGGCCTGTGATGCGCTGGGCAGGGTAGTGCACGACCAAATCCTGCCGACCGGCGGCGCGGCTGTGCAGGTGGACCTTTCCAACTGGCACCCGGGCCTGTATCGCCTGCTTTTTTACAACGGACAAACGGCAATAGGCGTGCAGAGCGTAGTGGTAGAGCGGTAACACGGGATCAATACCCGAAACAGTACGGCAAATATTTAGCAATGCTGTTGTGCTAAATGTGTTTACTTTTGCGCCCATTTTATAAAACCCTGGCGCATGGACTTGTCTGTACTGATTTCGAATGTTACGAACCCGACCCTGTTGTTTTTTTTATTGGGTATTTTTGCTGCCTGGGTAAACAGCGATCTGGAGATACCGGCGCCGTCGGTTAAATTCATATCGCTGTATTTGTTGTTTTCCATTGGGTTTAAGGGCGGCCAGGAGTTGAGCCACAGTCCTGTAACCTGGGAAATCGTCTTGTCGTTGTTGTTGGGGTTGGTGGTGGCCGGAACGATACCGTTGTACGTCTTTTTTTTGCTGAAGCGGCGGTTGAGTGTGCCCAACGCGGGGGCCATAGCGGCGGCGTATGGGTCGGTGAGCGCGGTCACCTTTGTGGCGGCGTCGTCGTTTTTGGAACAGCAGCAGATGCACTTTGGCGGGCACATGGTGGCCGTGATGGCGCTCATGGAAGCGCCGGCGATCATTGTGGCGGTACTGCTCATCCATCGTTTTGGCCACGTGGGTTCGGGCGCGGGCATGGGCATGCGGCATGTGGTGCGCCATGCATTCACCAACGGGAGCGTGCTGATGATCATGGGCAGCTTAGTCATCGGGGTGGTGGCCGACGCCAAACAGGCGGAGGGCATCAAGCCGTTTACGACTGACATATTCAAGGGTTTTTTGGCCATTTTTTTGTTGGAAATGGGCATGGTGACGGCCCGGCGGTTCACCATTTTTCGCCGTTCGGGCGCCTTTCTGACCTTGTTTGCCATAGGGATAGCGTGTATAAACGGGTGCCTGATGGCGTGGCTCAGCGCATTGGTGACTGCCGATCCGGCCAACCGCTTCATGTTTGCGGTGCTGGCCTCCAGCGCGTCGTACATAGCCGTGCCTGCGGCCATGCGCCTGGCCGCTCCCGAGGCCGATCCGGGCCTGTACATTCCCATGGCGCTGGGCGTCACGTTTCCGTTTAACATTACGGTGGGTATGCCGCTTTATTTTTGGCTGGTGGGTTGACGGGGTGTCTGAAATACCGACATGATTCCTGCGGGCGACCATGTG
>JBMOHO010000331.1:0-4172 GCA_049317805.1 Saprospiraceae bacterium | reverse complement strand
ACATTCCGGTGCTGAACAACCGCTGGCGCTGGAAAAAGATCATCAGCCGTTTGGTATACAAAAACATCGAAGTATACGGCAACCGCGAGGATGAAAACATCTTCCTTATTCCGGAGCACATAGACCTGGATGACACCGTTGGTTACCGAACCAATGACGCCATACACCCCGACCGCGACGCCTGTCAGAGCCAAATACCTTGCGGATACCAGACAATTGGAAATGAAATATACGCCTGGTTGCGATACTTGCAATTTTTGCCGCCGCCACCCAATGCAGCCGTGGTGAAGGCAAAAGTCTTTTTGCAAGGGCCGTATGTGGCGGCTGAATTAAAGATGCACGACAGTCTGCGGGTCAATAATTTGATTCCGTTTCAGGAGCCGTATACGGGCATGACCAATTTTTCACATGCAGGCGGAGGCGGCGGTGAGCAAACCACGGGCGATGTGCTGGCCGTCAGTGGGTCAGACGCCATAGTCGATTGGGTGTTTGTAGAACTGCGGAATGCCAATGACCCCAGCGAAGTGCTGTACACCCGTTCGGCCTTGCTGCAACGCGACGGCGATGTGGTGGATACCGACGGCGTGTCGCCGGTCGCATTTGCGGATGCGGGCGGGGCCTCGTATTACCTGTCCGTGCGCCACCGAAACCATTTGGGTGTTGAACTGGGTCAGCCCAAGCTGTATCCGGCCAATATGGCCGTACAAACAGATTTCACCAACCTGCCCCCTGAAGGCTTCTACAGCGCCAATGGCCTAAACGCCGCCCAACGCGTAGTGGCTGGCCGATACACGCTGTGGGGCGGCAATGGGCAAATAGACAATCGGATAAGGTATAACGGCAGCCAGAACGACCGCAATGCATTGTTGTCCGTAGTGGGCATCGCCAGTCCGAACAACATTTTTGTTGGATACCACAAAGCCGACTACAACCTCGACGGCAAAGTGAAATACAATGGCGCTGTAAACGACAGAAATATGTTGTTGAGCAATGTGGGCATCTCGACGCCATCGACCACCCTGTACGACCAAACGCCTAACTAAAAGTCTGTTTTGATAAGTACTTCATGTTGAAGCAATTTAATCCATCATTTCGTCGAAAATTAAGCGCGCAAGTTTTGGCGTTTGATTTAGTTGCATCTATCTTTGCAGTGGATACCCGTAGTTCCATCTTAATTTTTTAATTTTTCCCGACTCATGAAACATTCTACTCTTACGGTGGTATTTTTGCTGTGCGCTTGCTTTGCTCATGCAACTACCTTCACCCTGAACAACAACAACCCTTCTCCGGGTCAGTATACCACTTTTGATGCTGCGCAGACAGCTGCCAGTTCTGGTGACACCATTTTGGTGCATGCCTCGCCGAATTCTTACGATGTAATTACGTTTACCAAGTCGCTCACATTGATTGGCCCGGGGCACCGGCCTGCTGTGAATGGTGGAATCTCGGCTAATTTTTCGAATATATTTGTTTTAAACAATCTTATTAATGTGCGTATTTCTGGGATTAACCTGGCCGGTTTATTCGGGCCTGGTGGTGGCACCCTCACTAACAATGACAATTTAACCATTCAAAACTGTCATTTTTTTGCACGTGTGGAAATTGGACCAAACTCCAGCAACATGCTTTTCAAAAATTGCATCTTCGACAACTCTTCTTATGTAAATTTTAATGGAAATGCCTCGAGGGACGTACTCTTTACGAACAATTATTTCAAGACAACCTATTCAAATCCAATTAACGGCGGCGGAGACAGCGGTTCAAAAATATTTTCCAACAATCTTTTTTTTGGTGCCGGCCCACAAACAGTATCAGCAGGAAATATAAATAATTTTATTTTTGAAAACAATATTTTTTACGGGGTAGGCGCAACAAATGCAAGCCAAACAAATTGCGTTTACAACAACAACCTGACTTACCAGGCTTCCAACAACACGCTTCCTCCATCCGGACAATCAGGCTCCAACAACCTTGTTAACGTTGATCCTAAATTTGTCGACGCTCCTTCACCAGGTAACATCGACTTTGAGTACAATAGAAACTACCGCCTTCAAACCGGTTCACCCGGTCTCGGTGCGGGCACCTTCGGCACCAACCTCGGTATATACGAATCGGACAATGAGTTCTCGATGACCGGTGAACCGGCTCGTCCGCAAACCACGACGGTTACGGTCAATCCGGCAGTTATCCCTTCCGGGGGGTCTACCCAGGTCAACTTTACCATCCGCAAGTCCACGCCTAACCAATAGGCGTGGATTTGTCCTTTTATTTCCCACCGGTATTTTTTTAATCCTTTAATGTCATTTACGGATTCCCTCGTAAAATCAATACCCACCCATGAAAGGTTCTTTTATCCTCATACTGTTGTTGTCGGCTTTTACGCTACAAAGCCAAACGTTTGAAATACGCACTACCAATATAGGTGGGGGCGTGATTGGTGTCCAAATGCGGGAGACCTCCGGTGTTAACCTGCCGAATACCAACGACGATGCACTTGTAGATTTGTCGTTCAGCATTTGCTGGCCCAGTTCGTACAACATCAACCTGGGAACCATCGTCAATGCCTCACCCACTTATGGCATCAAAAAGTCAGGCGGTGAGGTAACAAACATGGTCTTAGGCGTTGAATACCAGTCGTTTTTTGCTGACGGCCTGCCTATTGATTTTCCGCAAAACTGGGTTGTCAATCAGTGGTACACCATCATGACCATTTCCAATAACCTGGCCGGTGTGGGATTTGGTACGTTCAGCATTTGTCCGAATACGCCTCCTTTGAATCTGGAACGGAACATGAGCATAGGGGATAAAAACACCAACGATATCAATGACTATACGCCCGCCATCAACGGCGTGGCACAGAATGTGCAAATCGGCCCGCTCGTACTGGATCAGGAAAAAATACTTGCTGCCGAATATTTTATTGATACCGATCCCGGTGTAGGCAATGGAACGCCTATCAACATTACACAAGGCGATGTCGTCAACGGCAGCTTTACCCTGAGTGTGGTGGGCGTTTCGGCCGGGTTTCACCGCTTGTATATTCGTGGCAAAAACAAAAGCGGTCAATGGGGATTTGTTTCCAGCCAGTTGTTCAAAGTAGAAGGTGCGGTAGTGGCCAATCCGGCAGACGAAACCATTGTAGCCGCCGAATATTTTATCGATACCGACCCGGGCGTAGGAAATGGTGTATCGATTCCGGTACCCGTTCCGGGCAACAGCATCGACGTACAAAATGCAACGTTGGACATTACGGAATGCCTGAGCGTCGGCACACACCGTTTATATGTACGCGGCCAAAACGCTTCCGGCCAATGGGGCTTCTACAACGCACCGACTACCTTTACGATTGAAGCCGTCAGTGCTGCAATCACAAGTGTCTCCCACACACCCGCTTCCGCTTGTGGCATTACCGACAACGAAACCGTCAGCGTAGTGGTCACGAACAACGGTACCAACACCATTCCGGCGGGAGCAATACAGGTTTCTTTGGACGTAACCGGTGTGAATACCGGCAATTATGGCCCCATCTCAGGGTCAATCGACCTTGCTCCCGGTGATACAGAAACATTCGAATTTACCGATGTCGACTTGTCTATTGTAGGCTTGAATACCTTGTCTGCAACACTTGATTTGTGCAACGATGGCGCAGCAGGCAACACGGCTTTTATTAACGTCACCGGCGTGATCAAGCCTATACCGAGTGTGTCATCTGTCGACGACATTGTGTCCTGCCTCGGATCTCAAATTGCCGCCATTGCTTTCAGCAGCAACGTAGGCGGATCTACTTTTGAATGGACGAACGACCTCACATTGATTGGTCTGGCTTCAAACGGCACGGGCAACATAGCCGCTTTTACGGCTCAAAGCCCCGGTTTTGTACCCATCACCGCCAATTTGAGCGTGGTGGCTACGGCCGACGGCTGCTCTGGCCCTCCTGAATTGTTCACCATTACGGTTAATCCGGTACTCGCCGACGCCCAAATCACGGGCGATTTGGTAATTTGCCAGGGCGAAACCACGGCCCTCAACGCTTTCGGCGGCGCAACTTTTAAATGGAGCACCAACGAGACGACTCAATTAATTGATGTCAATACGGCCGGAACATACACTGTAACGGTTACCGATATTTATGGCTGTACGGATGTGGCATCGGTCACTGTGGTGGTGAATCC
>JBMOHO010000330.1:0-4200 GCA_049317805.1 Saprospiraceae bacterium | reverse complement strand
GTGAAGTGGATATTCGGCTGGAGAAGCAACAGTAAATTTACGGTTGCACACCAAACCAGTTGGACAAAATGCCCGTTAAAGCTTTAAAGCAGCTTCTTTTTCAGGGCTTCCATTGCGCCGCCAAACCACTCCTCCCGGAGGATGCTGAGCACGATGCTGTCGCGTCGACCACCACCCGGAATGCTTTCGTTGTTGCGCAGCACCCCTTCCACCGTACAGCCAATGCTTTTCATGGCCGCGATGCTGCGGGCATTGTTGTTGTCGGCCCGGAACTCTACGCGCAACATGTCCATGTGTTCAAATGCAAATTGGAGCAGGAGGAACTTACAGTGCTTGTTCAGGCCGGTGCCCTGAAATTGTTTGCCGTACCAGGTATACCCCAGATTGGTGGTTCGGTTATCCAATTTGGTGTAGTAAAAACGCGTACTGCCCGCGTAGGCTTGTTGTTTTTTGTCAAAGACAATAAACGGATAAGCGGTTTTTGACTTGTGTTTGGCCAGCAGGGCAGTGTCAATGTAAGTGCGCAGATTGTCTTCGCCAGCGGCGGATAAAAGCGAGTAGGTCCATATTTCCGGCTCATTCACGGAAAATGGCAGCAAATGCGCCATATCCGATTCCTGTAACGGGCGAAGCAATGCGGCTTCATCTTCAAGGATGTATTCCTGGGTAAAATCAAATGCGGTCATGCTTGGGCGGTTTGCTGCGCAAATTTACGTTTTTTTGCCTCAATGGAAAACCGAGCCAGGCGCTCGTCTATGGGTTTGTGATGCCTTGGTACAAAATAATCGACGTGCCGAAGGGCGGCTAATCAACTTGAATATATCTTTGTGGCATGGATACCTTGCGGAACAACTATTTTTACCACATCGGTCAGTATTTGGAATTGCTGGGACAGTCATTCCGCCGTCCGGAAAAATGGTCTATGTACGGGAAAGAAACCATGCGGCAGATGAACGACATCGGCGTGGGATCGCTCATCATCGTCTGCCTCATTTCGGTGTTTATTGGTGCCGTGGCGGCGGTGCAGTTTGCATATCAGCTCGACGGGCAGCTCATTCCGATGTACTACATTGGATACATTGTGCGCGATTTGGCGCTCATTGAGTTGTCGCCAACCATCACCTGCCTGGTATTGGCCGGAAAAGTGGGTTCCAACATGGCGGCAGAAATTGGAGGGATGCGGCAAAAAGAGCACATAGACGCCATGGAAGTCATGGGTGTCAACACAGCAGCATACCTCATTACCCCCAAAATCATCGCCGCTCTGGTGGTCATACCGTTGCTGGTAACCTTCTCGGCATTTGTGTCCATTTTAGGCGGTTACCTGGCCAGCGTACCTGCGGGCATCATCACTGACGATGAGTACATCCGCGGTTTGCGGTCTTTTTTTGTGCCGTACAACGTGTTCATGATGTACGTAAAATCTTTTGTTTTTGCGTTTATCCTCACTTCCGTGTCCTGTTACCAAGGCTATTTTGTGAAAGGCGGCAGCATTGAATTGGGGCAGGCCAGCACCCGGGCGGTGGTCTACTCCGACATCCTGATCCTTTTGGCCGATTACATCATCGCGGTGGTGATGACCAACTGATCTTTATGAAAAACACCATTGAAGCGGCCTGGGAAGACCGCAGCCTGTTGCAGGACCCCGACGTACAAAAAACCATCCGCGATGTGGTGGCCGAACTGGATGCCGGCACACTCCGGATAGCCGAACCCGGAACCGACGGCGCATGGATCACCCACGAATGGATCAAAAAAGCGGTTATGCTGTATTTCCCCATTCAGTCTATGCATACATATGAAGTGGGACCTTTTGAGTTTCACGACAAGATTCCGCTCAAAAAAGGTTATGCAGAAAAAGGTGTTCGGGTGGTGCCACACGCCATCGCCCGTTTCGGCTCATTTTTGGAAAAAGGCGTCATACTCATGCCTTCCTACGTCAACATCGGCGCATGGGTGGGCAGTGGCACCATGGTAGACACGTGGGCCACGGTGGGTTCCTGCGCACAAATTGGCCGAAATGTGCATCTGGCGGGCGGCGTGGGCATCGGCGGCGTGTTGGAGCCGCCTCAGGCAACGCCCACCATCATTGAAGACGAGTGCTTTATTGGCTCCCGTTGCATCGTGGTAGAAGGAGTACATGTAGAACGCGAGGCGGTGCTGGGCGCCAACGTAGTGCTCACCCAAAGTACACACATCATCGATGTGACCGGCCCCGAGCCCGTCACCCTGAAAGGACGTGTGCCCGCGCGCTCCGTGGTCATTCCCGGCACGTATACCAAAAGTTTTCCGGCTGGCAACTTCCAGGTGGCCTGCGCCCTCATCATCGGCACCCGCCAGGAAAGCACCGATAAAAAGGTGTCGTTGAATGAAGCCCTCCGGGAATTCCAGGTAGCCTTTTAACAGTTTTCAGTTTTGAGTTGTGAGTTGTGAGTTTTGAGTTGGGGAGAAGGCATTTCTTGATCTTCGGTTCAATGCCCTCTCGATATGCTGAACAACTCAAAACTCAAAACTCACCACTCAAAACTCAATACTCAATACTCAATACTCACCACTCAAAACTCACCACTCAAAACTCACCACTCAAAACTCAATACTCATAACTCAAAACTGAAAAATGCCCTCCATAGACATCACCACCACTCAAAATGTCACCATTGAGTATGAGCTGTCGCCTTTGCGCTTCAGGATGTTGGCGTATGTACTGGATCTGATGCTGGTGCTTGGTGTGTATTTCATGTTTCTCCAATTGGTGATGATGATTGCCGGAGATGGTTTTGGCGACAACATGGGGTGGCTCATGGTACTTGGATTGTTCCCTTTTCTGTTGTTCATGGCCTACTACATTTTCTTTGAAATCTGGAACATCGGCCAGACGCCTGGAAAAATGGCCCTGGGCATTAAAGTAGTGCGCCTTGACGGCAAAGACCCCGATTGGAGCGACGTGGTGCTGCGTGCCACCATGCACCTGGTAGACACCCTGTTTACTTTCGGCGTCATCGGATCGGTACTCATCAAAACCACCGGAAAAATGCAGCGGCTGGGCGATATAGCGGCCAACACCACGGTCATAAAAATTTCCAGCGCCAACCTTCAGTTCCGGTTGCAAGACATCCTGAACATTTCCTCCGTGGATACCTACAAACCGGTATATCCGCAAGTGAAGCATTTCACCGAACAGGATATGATTTTCATCAAAACGGCCCTGACGCGCGTCCAGCAGTTTCCCAACAATGCCCACCAGGATGTTATAGAAGACCTGGTAACCCACCTCATGCCCTTGCTCGGGCTCCAGACGAGACCATCCAACCGCATCGAATTCCTCAAAACATTGCTAAGGGACTACATCGTACTCACCAGGTAGTGGTGAGCATGGGGCCTGTACATGGGCCAGGCTCACTTGAGTACAAGGCCGCCGTACCCCATGCGCACTTTGACCAACCCCTTGGCGTTGGCGTTGCCCATGAAGCCAACCAGCTTGTTCATGCTGCCCTCTTCCGTTTGTTGCCGAGGGGTCATGGTTTTTGGATAATGGAAGTCTGTGTAGCTGCCTTCGCCGTCGAAGCGATAAACCGCGCCGGTTTCCACCATCAGGTAGATGTCGGTGTATTTGCTGACGACGTTGAAGGATTGGAAGTTTTTGTCCAGATTGGCCACTTTAAGGTTGCCATAAGTGAGGTTGACGTCCACCACTTCATGGGCATGCTCAATGGCTACATCGGTGTAGGATGCGGTCACGAATGCCAAACGGGTTTCGTTTACTTTGACGTCGGCGTACTTGGTTTGCAGGCGGAGATCATCCACGGCGCCGAGGTTAAAGTCATCGTACTTTGAAGTAAGGCGCAGGGCATTGGCGCGGTCGCATCTTATTTCGGAGTATTTGGTGTCCATTTGGATGTCATTTCCGGCACCGACGGAGAGTTGGCCGTAGCTGACCTGGCCGTACAGGTTGCGTACTTTAAGGATGTTGGCTTTGCCGTAACCGAGTGACAAGTCTGCGTCATTTTGCAGTGTTTCGGTTCGGAGGTCGCCGTATTTGATTTCTGCGGTGAGTTTACCGTTCAGGTTGGCTACGTATGAATTGCCGTATTTGTTTTTCAGGTCGAGTTGGTTGCCAATGGGCATCCACACGTCGTAATTGATTCGAAAATCGCCATTTTCCCAACATCCGTTGCAGTTTTCGATCATGGTTTCTGCTTT
>JBMOHO010000329.1:0-4238 GCA_049317805.1 Saprospiraceae bacterium | reverse complement strand
GCCTCCCATACCTCCGCCCGCGATCCAGCCGCCCGTCCACGCTGCCTGAAAGTTAAACCCGCCGGTGATGGCGTCGATGTCCAGCACTTCACCGGCGAGGAAAAGTCCGGGGTAAAGTTTGCTTTGGAAGGTTTTGAAGTCAATTTCTTTAAGCGATACGCCGCCTGCCGTCACAAATTCCTCTTTGAACGTGCTTTTTCCGGCTATGTCGAACCGCGACAGGGTTATTTGGTCTGCGAGGGATGCCAGTCGTTTATGGTCGAGGTCGGCCCAGCGCATATTTTCGGGTATGCCGGCAGCGAGTAAGAGGTTTTGCCACAAACGCAATGGCAACTTATCAATGGCGTGGGCGTGCAGGGTTTTGCGGGCGTCTAATATTTTGGTTTGTTGCAGTTGGTCGATCATGTCGGCAGTGCTCATGCCACTCCAGTTGACCACCAGCGGAAACCGGTGGCCCTGTTCGGCAAGCGACCGGGCACCCCAGGCAGATAAACGCAACACTGCCGGGCCGCTGAGCCCCCAATGGGTGACGAGCAAAGGCCCTTCGGCTTTGAGTTTCGCGCCCGGAATGTGCAGGGCCGCTTGTGGGGTTGACACACCGGACAAATCGCGCAGGCGGGTGTCTTTGGTATTGAACGTAAACAGCGAGGGCACTGGCGGTATGATGTGATGACCAAGTTCGGCCAGTATATCCCATACCGCTGTGCTGCTGCCGGGCGTGAGCAGCACCTTGTCGAAGCGCCTGGGTGCCGGCCACGAATCGGCGTGCAACAAAAAGACGCCATCGCTTGGTTGAATGCGGCTGATGCGCGTACTGGTATGGATGTGCACACCGGCACGGCGGGCACTGTCGAGCAGACAATCGACGATGGTAGATGAACTGTCTGAGACCGGAAACATGCGGCCATCGCCTTCGGTTTTGAGTTCGACGCCGCGGTCATGAAACCATTTGATGGTTTCTGTGGGGCCAAAACGCAGGAAAGGGGCCAGCAATTCGCGGCTCCCACGGGGATAATATTTGATGAGTTCGTGGGCGTCGAAACAAGCGTGGGTAGCGTTACAGCGTCCGCCGCCACTGATGCGCACCTTTTCAAGCACGTTTTTGCCGCGCTCAAAAAGGTGCACTGATGCGCTTGTTTGTATTTCTGCGGCAGTGATGGCGCCCATGAATCCGGCGGCACCACCACCGACGATGGCCATTTGCATGCGCAAATCTACAATGACATCGGCACTTCCATCAGCAGCAAACGCGCCGCTTTACCGACTTTTACATCCAGCGCGTCCACATCCCAAATGCCCAGGCCGTCGCGGCGTTGGAGTTCCTGTCCATTGATGGACACTTCGCCTTCAATCACAAATGCGTACACGCCGTTTTTGCCAGGCTGGTGCAGGGTGTAGGTGGTTTCCAGCCCGGCATCTAATTGGCCGAGGTGAAACCAGGCGTTCTGGTGAATCCACACGCCTTCGTCGTCTGTATTTGGCGAGAGCACCTGTGCCAGTGTATTGTGCAGTTTGGCCGGGTCAAGGGCCAACTGATCGTAGCGGGGCGTCACGCCTTTTTTGTTTGGAAAAACCCAGATTTGCAGGAAACGGACCTCCTGGTCTTTGTTTTTGTTGAATTCCGAGTGCTGGATGCCTGTGCCGGCAGACATCACCTGAATATCCCCCTGCCGGATAACCGTGGTGTTGCCCATGGAGTCTTTGTGTTCCAGGTCGCCCGAAAGCGGGATGGAAATGATTTCCATGTTGTCGTGCGGGTGCGTGCCAAAACCGCGGCCCGGGGCCACAATGTCGTCGTTGAGCACCCGCAGCACGCCGAAGTGCATGCGCTCGGGGTTGTAGTAGTTGGCAAAAGAAAAAGAGTGGTGGCTGTCGAGCCAACCGTGGTTGGCATGCCCGCGCGAGTCGGCGCGGTGTAAGATGGTATTGGACATAATGGTTGAAGTGGTGTTGGGAATGTGGTTAAAACCGATGACGTTCAGCGGATGGAGTTCATCAATGTTGTTTTCCACTAAATTTGCCAGTCCTTTTCCGGAAGCCAGGATGCCGGCGCCAAGCAGGCTGTTTCGGAGAAAATGTTTTCTGTCCATGCGGTTTGTTTTTTATGGATACAAATTTACCGGACTATGCTATACTTTTGCAAGTAGTTACACGGATGTATATCGGTTACAGAAAGGTAACAAATGCAGACTGTCAAGGGTTTACAATGGAAAAAAAAGTAAAGAAAAATGCGCACACGGCGCTGGAGTGTCCGTTTCGTGCTACCCTGGATTTGCTGGAGGGCAAATGGAAGTTTGCCGTCATTTACAGCCTGCTGAAAAAAGGCACCCTGCGGTTCAAGGAACTGGAGCGCGAAGTGGGCGGCATCACACCGCGCATGCTCATTTCTTCGCTCAAAGAACTGGAAGCCGGGGGCATTGTACACCGCCAGGCCTATGCTACTGTGCCACCTACTGTGGAGTATTCTTTGACCGATTGCGGCCGCACCCTGACGCCCGTCATTGAAGCCATCAGACAGTGGGGCGAAGCGCATGTGGTGGTGCAAAACAGCGAAAAGTTTGTACAACCGTGAAAAAGTATTTGATTTTCTTCCTGACGCTTGCATCCTGCACGCAAACAGAACGCCCGCTTGACGCAGACGAACGGCAATTCATCGACTCCGTTTCCAATGCCCGGATCAGGGCCTTCCGAGAAAAAATCGATAGCCAGTATCAAGCAGCTCAAAAAACGGAATTGCCCCATTTGGTGGACTCCATCCTTAAACAACGCCGCCGCGAAATCAAAGAATCCCTTGATAAAATCCCCCGTTAGTCATGGTTGATGCACCCGACTCCATCCGCCTGCATCCGCCAACCGCAGGTTTGCGCGGCCAACTCCAGCTCGACAGCTCCAAAAGCATCAGCAACCGCGCACTCACCATCCTGGCCCTCATCGGCGCAAACCCGGACTTGTACCTCACCAACGTGTCTGCTGCCCAGGATACCCGCATCCTGCAACGCTTGCTGGCTGACCCGACCGGCCCATATGATGCCGGAGAGGCAGGCACCGTATTTCGGTTCATGACGGCTTTTTTGGCCTTGCAACCCGGTGAAAAATTGTTGACCGGCTCCGCCCGCATGCTCGAACGACCTGTGGGGCCTTTGGTGGATGCATTGAATCGACTCGGGGCAGAGGTACACTACACCCAAAAAGTTGGATACCCGCCCTTGCGCATCGGCGATGGTTGGAAAATGGGCCTGCACAACCATAAAGTATACGTGCCAGCCCACATCAGCAGCCAGTTTTTGTCCGCCCTGGCTATGATCGGACCAATGTTGCCCAACGGCCTGGTCATTCGCCCCGAAGGCACGCTGGTTTCCAGGCCGTATATCGACATGACCCTGCACCTTATGCACCACATGGGCGCGGCTTGTGCCTGGACGGATGGTGCTTTGCACATCGAATCCGGCTCTTATCGGCCCAAACCCCTGCGTGTGGAGGCCGACTGGTCCTCTGCATCCTATTGGTATGCCATGGCGGCGTTGGGGCAAGATGCAGACTTGGTGTTGGAGGGTTTGTCGGCCGAAAGCTGGCAGGGTGACGTGCGCATCATGGAGATAGCGGCTCAATTCGGCGTAGAAACCACGGCGCTCCACGATGGTGTGCGGCTTACACACAGTGGTGACGCGCCAAAACCCGTTTTTGAATACGATTTTACGGACTGTCCTGACTTGTTTCCAGCTGTGTCGGTCATGTGCGCAGGTTTGGGCGTACAGGGCTTGTTTTCCGGCCTGGCGTCGCTGCGCATCAAGGAATCGGACCGGATAGCGGCCATGAAAACCGAGCTGGCCAAAGTAGGCGTATCGCTCAGCCAGCTGCCGCCCCGCTTCAACAAAAAAAAGCCGGATGTTACCTTTTTCATGCAAGAAGGCAAGGCTGCGTGGGACGCGCCGCCGGTGTTCGATACCTGGAACGACCACCGCATTGCCATGGCCACGGCAGCTTTTTCCATGTTGGGCGAGGTGGAGGTGCGGAATCCGGGCGTGGTGGAGAAGTCGTACCCGGGATTTTGGGTGGATGTATTGCGCGTATTCAGTAAAGACCAGTGATCTAAAAGCGATGATCTTTGCAGATTGAAACTTTAACTTTCAATTTGCAAAGATTATGATCGAAATTAAGTCCGGCAGAACCATTAATTCCCATTTTTTTGACAGCCTTCGATACTTCCAATCATTGGCTGAAGCAATGCCGGAAGAGCA
>JBMOHO010000328.1:0-4291 GCA_049317805.1 Saprospiraceae bacterium | reverse complement strand
ATGTAACGGTGTTTATTCAAAACCCCAACAGACACCGCCGTACAAAGGTTCACTGGCGTGAGATGCAGTCAATGGTGGGTGGATTTCAAAATGCCGCATCCGCCCGACCACGCAGAAGCTATTTTTTTACCACTAAGGCACTAAGTTACACTAAGAAACACTAAGGCAAGACGCCCTCGGATTTACCATCCGTACGTCTTGATGTTTCTTAGTGTTTCTTAGTGTAACTTAGTGCCTTAGTGGTAAAAAAGAGAAAAAAGGTGGTAAATTACGGTTTAATCTTCTTGGCCACGGGTTTGCCGTCGGCGTCAATCTGAATGACCTCCAGTTTGAGTTCATTCAGCCCGGGCAGGATTTTTTCAGCGTCGCCAGCCAGGAACCAGCCCATTTGATTGGGTTGCACCATGGTTTTGGCCACTTTTTGGGCGTCTTGCAAGGTAAGGCCCTGCACCGAAGCGCTGTATTTTTTCCAGTAGTCATCGGGCAGTTTATAGCGCACCAGTTCGCGGGCGCTGGCGTTCACGCGGCCGTTGGTTTCCCACATGCCGGCCATGCCCATGATGGTATTTTGCTTGGTTTTGTCGAACTCGGCGGCTGAAATGGGGCGGGTGCCGACGTAATCGCGCATTTCTTTTTGCACCTCCTGGATGCTCTCCTTCGTTTTGTCGGTTTGTACGGGGGCAAACACAATGTAAGGACGCTGGCCGCCGGTGTTGAAGAGGAAAGAGCGGGCGCCGTAAGACCAGTGTTTGTCTTCACGGATGTTGAGGTTGATGCGGCTGGTGAAGTCACCCCCCAACACATTATTCATTTGCTCGATGGCATTTTCGTCGTACGTGCCATAGCGGTCGGTCAGGTAGCCAGCCATGATGAAGCTTTGTGGGCTTTCTGGTCGGTCGATCACGTACACCTTGTCGTTTTGGGTGTTTTTAACCTCCGGGATGACCTTTTTGGGTGCTTCGCCCGGACTCCATTTGCCAAAACGTTTTTCGAGTTTGGCAACCAGATCGGGCATGGTGATGTCGCCCGTGACGACAATGGTAGCGTTGTTGGGTCTGATCCAGGTGTTGTAAAAGTGGTTGACGTCGGCGATGCTAAGGTTTTGCACTGACTGTTCATCGCCGGTGCCGGTCAGCGGCATGGCGTAAGGGTGGTCTTTGCCGTAGAGGAGTTCGGGCATGACGCGCATGACCATGGTTTGCGGGTTCTTCTTTTCGTTTTCAATGCTGCTGAGCTGTTGTGCGCGCAGACGGTCGAAATCGGCTTGGGGGAAAGAAGGATTGAGCACCACGTCGGCCATGAGGTCGAGGCTGGGGTCGAGGCTCTGCTTGAGGGTGCTGAGCGTCACGTACGAAAAGTCGAGGTCGTTGCTGGTGTTCAGGCTGGCACCAAGCAGTTGCAGTTTCTCGTTGATTTTAAGGCTGTTGAGCGTTTTGGTGCCCTCATCGAGCATGTTCATCGACATGTAAGCCGCGCCTAATTTGCCGCCGAATTTGTCGGTTACATAACCGGCGTCAAACATCATGCTGGCCACCAGAGCGGGGCTTTCGGTGCGGCGTGTGAGCACCACCTTCATGCCGTTTTTCAGGGTAGCGCGTTCAACGGAGGGGTAAGCAGCGGTCAGTTCTCCTGCGGTTCCGGGTATTTTACTGCGGTCGGCCTCCTGACCGCTCACGGTATATTCGGGGAAAGGCGTGCAGGTCATGACAAAACGGCCGTCGGACAACCATTTCTGAGCGGCTTGCTGCAAGTCTTTGGTGGTGGCGTTTTGGTACAATTGAAGGAGTTCCTTGTAGAAGTCGGGCCGAGCGCCATACACTTCGTTTTCCGCCAGGATGTCGCTTTTGCCGCCAAAGCCGCCGATGCGTTCCAGCCCTTTGATGAAGCCGGAGAAATAGCTTGCTTTTACGCGCTTGAGTTCTTCTTCTGTGGGGCCGGTGGCCAAAAACTTGTTTAACTCTTCGCTGATGGCGGCTTCTACTTCTTCAAGGGTGCGTCCGCTTTTCACGTTGGCAGAGATGTAAAAGTTGCCCGAAATTTCCTGCTGGCTGTAAAAGGCAAAAACGGAGGAGGCGATCTGTTTGTCGTACACCAATGCTTTGTAGAGGCGGCTGTTTTTGCCGCTGGACATGACGGAGCTCACCATGTCGAGGTATACGCCTTCTTTGGAGCCCCACTGTGGCGCGTTCCATACCATGTTTACCTGGCTTTCGGGTACGCGGTCCTGGTAGGTGGCGCGGGTTTCGCCGGTGCGTTTGGGAATATTGACCAAAGGCCGCGCGATGGTTGGCCCTGCCGGGATGTTGCCGAAGTATTTGAGCACTTTTTCATAAGCGGCTTCCGGGGTGATGTCGCCTGCCACCACCAATACAGCGTTGGCTGCGCCGTAGTAACCTTTGAACCACTCGTGCACATCTTCTACGCTGGCGGCGTTGAGGTCTTCCATTTCGCCAATGACTGTGTGGCCGTATGGGTGGTGTGGCGGGTACATTTCCTTTTGGGCAATGTCCCATCCTTTGGCGTAGGGTTGGTTTTCGCCCTGGCGTTTTTCGTTTTGCACCACACCGCGCTGCTCGTCGAGTTTAGCCTGGTCAATGGCACCCAGCAGGTGGCCCATGCGGTCGCTTTCGAGCCACAGCACCTGGTCGAGCGCCGTGATGGGGATGTTCTGGAAATAATTGGTGCGGTCTTCGTTGGTGGTGCCGTTCAGGTCTGTACCGCCAATGGCTTCGAGGGCCTGAAAATAATCGGTGTTGTAGTTTTCAGAACCGTTGAACATGAGGTGTTCAAACAAGTGGGCGAAACCCGACTTGCCAGGTTTTTCGTTTTTTGAGCCCACATGGTACCATACATTGACGGCTGCGATGGGTGCCTTGTGGTCTTCGTGCACGATGAGGCGCAGGCCGTTGGGCAGGGTAAATTTTTTGAAGGGGATGTCGATGTCGCTCGCTTTGTACGTTGGATAATCCGTTTGAGCGAATAAGCTTAATGCACCTGACAGTGTTAAAACAAAGAGCAGTGTTTTTTTCATATGGAAAAATTTTATTTGTTTGGTGAGGGACAAAGATTGACCGGCGAATATCCATTGAAAATGGTCACGGATGGACACGAATGGATTAACGCATTCTTTTTTTCGTCTAAAGGGCGCTGGTGGCGTACGTTTGTCGACCAAATTTTCATTTCATGAGCACTTTGCGTTGGATGCTGCACCATTTGCCGTCCCTCATTTTGGCCTTGGGGGGCATCTTGCGTCTTGGATTGTGGCTGCAGGATCGGTCTTTGTTCATAGACGAGGCGAGTCTGGCGCTCAACTTTTGTGAGAAAACGTATGCAGGACTTTGGGGGCCGCTGGCGTACGAGCAATACGCCCCGCCTTTGTGCAGCACCGCCATGAAATGGTGCACCGATGCGTTTGGGCACAGCGAGCGCGCTTTGCGGCTTTTTCCGTTGTGGTGCAGCTTAATCTCCATTGGTTTGTTCGGCGTGGTCGCTCGTCGGTATGTGCCGCAGGTGTTGATGTTGTCGGCTGCCTGTTGGGTTTTTGCATTTTCCGACGTGCAGTTTCACTATGGTACAGAGGCCAAACAATACAGCAGCGATGTGGCCGTGGCGCTCGCGTTGTTGTACATGGCTTTGCGCCAAATAGACCGACCGTTTCGGGGCGTCTGGTGGGCACTGGCGGGTGGGGCGGCGGTGTGGTTGTCTATGCCTTCCGTGTTTGTGTTGTTTGGCATCGGCGTGGAAAACCTGTGGGCCAACCGCAAGCGGTGGAACTGGCAGGGCCTGTACGGATGGGTGGCCATTGTTGCTGTTTGGCTGACGAGTTTCGGCGTGTATTACCTTTGGCTGCTGCGGCCTAGCATCGGGGTCGAGGGTTTGCAAGCGTACCACAGCGCGTATTTTTTCCACTTTTGGCCCGACGATGCGAGCGCCTGGTGGCAAAACTGGTCGTTGTTGCGCAGCATTCCAGCCTACACCGCAGGTAATACGCTCGTAGCCGTGCTGTTTGGAGGACTGGGATTGGGGTGGGGGCTGTGGCAAAGCAGGCACGATGGGCGTTTGCGCCTGCTGGTATGGCCCTTGCTGGCTTGCATAGGCGCTTCGGCCATGGGTGCGTATTCGTGGATTCCTCGCCTGAGGGTTTGGCTTTTTGCCCTCATGCTGCTGCTGCAAGCGGCGGGTTGGCAAGGGTTGTGGATGCATGCACACGCCTACTGGAGGCCACTGTGGGTCGTGTTACTCCTGCTTACGGTGGGGCTGCACACCGGATTGCAGTTTCTGTACCAGCCTT
>JBMOHO010000327.1:0-4307 GCA_049317805.1 Saprospiraceae bacterium | reverse complement strand
TCCGGGGGCAAGGCAAAGCACCTAGCACACCAGCTGGCGTCCGGGGGCAAGCGCAGCACCCAGCACCCCAGCCAGCATCCGGGGGCAAGCCCAGCACCCAGCACCCAGCCAGCATCCGGGGATAATCCCAGCACCCAGCACGCACTGCAAAAAAGCAGTGTCCAGTACTCCCCTTTTGCAGTGCACCGTGCGCCCCAGCACAAATCAGGTTTGCGCCTGCTTACTAAGCGTTACTTCGGGGTACGTTGTCTGCGTCTCCTTTCACCATTGTCTTCCGCTCCTTTCCACCTCCCCTTCTCTCCCGCTCCTCTCTACCTTGCCTTCCCCTTCCCCGGATTTCATCCGGGGTTATTCGGGTTCGACCGCTACGCGGTCTGCTGGGTTTGGCGTGGTATGGTTGTTTGGGTGGGGCGTCGGCTTGGGTGCGTCATTTATATGCTTGTACCCTTGCTGCCATTTTATGCATTTCACACATATCTTTCATCCAACTTTTATCCGTTCAGGATTTTTCTGTATCTTGTGATGCTTAACCCAACAACCCATTTTTATATGCAATACCGCATTTCTGCTTCGCTTTTCATAGCCAGCTTGAGCATGTTGCTCGTTTTTTGCAAATCTGGCAGCCACCGCAATACCGGCAACGAAACCATAAACGCCAAACCCGTTATGCCCACCAGTCAAACTTTTATGCCTCCCGGAGATTATGCGGATGCCTGGCGCCGCATCGACAGCCTTGAAAAAGAGGGGCTTTTTCAGAGCGCCCAGGTTGAGGCAGAGGCCCTGCTCAGTCGCGCCCGATCCGATAAGAACGAAGCCCAGGTCATCAAATCGCTGTTGTACAAAGGCAAATTTATGGTTCAGTTGGAAGAGGAAGGCTTCGCCAAATCGGTCATGCTGCTCGAAGACGAACTCCCTACGGCGGCTCCTGCCGAAGCGGCTGTGTTGCACAGCTTGTTGGGCGAACTGTACGCCACGTATTTGCAAAACCAGGGTTGGCAGATTCAAAACCGGACGCCCATACCCGATGGTGAAGGCGGCGACATCCTCACCTGGTCGGCAGCGCAAATCGAAAGCCGCTCCATGGAACATTACATTGCCTCGATCCAGGCTGTAGAAATCCTGCGCAAAGTGCCCGTCGATCAGTACCGCGCCATCACCACCGAAGGCCAAAACGATACCATCACCGCACCCCTGCGTCCGGTGTTGTACGATTTGCTGGCCCACCGTGCCCTCGACGATTTTGCCAACGAGCGCAATTACCTCACCGAACCAACTTACGCGTTTGTTCTGGACGACGATAAAGCGTTTGCGCCCCATAAAGTTTTTATCGGGGCTCCATTTCAGACACAGGATACGACTTCCCGCAAATGGCGCGCCCTGAAAACGTACCAGGCCGTATTGAGTGTCCACGTGCAAGACGCCGACCCGTCGGCCATCATCGACGCTGACCTCAAGCGGCTGGCTTTTGTGTACAACACTTACGTGGGAGAGGACAAAGCAGTACTGTATCGCCAGGCACTGGAATACCTGCTGAAACAATACTACGACCATCCAGGCAATCCTGAAATCGTGTACGCCCTGGCGCAACACATCCGCAGCCAGGACGAAAAAAAGTATCCCGAAAAAGAAAAGGAAGCTCTCTCTCTGCTCGAAGACGCCATCCGACGTCACCCCAATACCTACGGCGCACAACACTGCGCCATATTGGTCGAGGACATCAAACGCCCGGAACTGAACATCCGACTGGAAGCCGTAAACCTGCCCGGCGAGGCAGCGCCTGTATTGGTGTCGTTCAAAAACATCAGGGAAGTGTGGCTCAGCGTGTACCGACAGGATCAAATCGAGCAAAATCCATACGAGCCTGATGAACCCGAAGCGCAGGTGCGCTGGGCCAGTACACAAAAGCCCGTTCAACAACGCCGATGGACTTTGGCAGATCCATTGGACTACAGGCTCCACTCCACCGAACTGCTGTTGGATGCCCTACCCACAGGCCGTTATGTCGTCATTGTCTCCGGTACGCAAGACCTTGTGCCCGAGCGATTGGTAAGTCTGGCAGCCACCAATTATTCTGCTTTGATGCCGGTTTCCTTCGGCGAATCCGGGAGCGCCAAGCTCATGGTAACCGACCGCTTCAGCGGCAAACCATTGTCTGGCGTAAGCGTCGATTTTTTCAAACAGGAATGGGATCGCACGACCAATACCCATCGATTTAACCTTGTCAAAACGGATAAAACGAATCAAGAAGGTGTTTGCAACCCCAACCTCGACAACCAAAACAGCTTTCTCACCCGTTATCGGTTAAACAACGATACACTTTGGCCAGGCAACTTCTACAACTATGGATACCGCGAGCAACCCGTTCGCATATTGGATGCGCACTTTTTCACCGACAGGGCCATTTACCGGCCGGGGCAAACCGTATATTTTAAAGCCGTTTTGTTGCGTCGGGATCAAGATAAGCTTCCCCACATTGAACCCAACCGAAAAGTAAAAGCCACTTTTTACGACGCCAACCACCAACCCAAAGGCGAACTGGAACTGCGGAGCAACGAATACGGCACCGTTAATGGCACTTTTACAGCGCCGGGCAGCGGGTTAGCGGGCCAGATGTTCATACAAATAGAGGGCTTTCGAGGACAAGCCTATTTCAATGTCGAAGAGTACAAACGACCGAAATTCGAGGTCACTTTTGAGCCCACAAAAGATGCTATACGTTTGGGCGACAAGCTGGCGTTTAACGGCAAGGCCAAAGCTTACGCAGGCAGCAGCATCGATGGCGCCGAGGTGCGTTATCGCGTCACCCGTCAGGCCCAGTTTCCCTATTGGCGCTGGTACTGGGGCAGTTATCCGCCCAATTTGGGCCAGGAGATGGAAATCGCCAACGGGTTTGTGCGCACCGCAGCCGACGGCAGCTTCCAGGTGCCTTTTGAAGCCATTCCCGACCGCGGTATTCCTGCAGAGCAAAAACCCGCGTTTACATACACCATATCGGCCGATGTGACCGACATCAATGGCGAAACACGCAGCGGCGCCAGTTCCGTCACTGTTGGCTATGTGGCCCTCAACGCCTCTTTGGAATTAAACGAATCGGCGCTTTTAGACAGCCTGAAAAACGTGGACATCGTTGCCAACAACTGGGCCGGTCAGCCGCAAAACACCGCAGGAACCATCCTTTTTCAAAAATTGGCCGAACCAACCGTCTTTTACAAAAGGCGACTCTGGGATAACCCAAAATTGAAAACAATAGACGAGGCAGCGTTCAAAAAAGCGCTGCCCGACTACGCCTGGGACGGCGAAGACGATTTCAACAACTGGAAAAACGAAGGCGATGCCCGTAAAATCAGCTTCAACACCGCCGAAAAACGCCAGCAGGACCTATCCGGGCTTGCGCCCAAAACCGGTTACTACCGCGTGACCCTGCAAACCAAAGACGCCTACGGAACCGAAGTGGAGTGGAGCAAAGTGGTGCAGGTATGGGACCCGAAACGCCCCGCCGATCGTTTCCGCGCCCCCAATGCACAGGTGCAAACACCGGTAGCTCAACCCGGCGAAACCGCTGTGTTGCTGCTGGGTGGGCGCATGCCGGAGCTGCACTGGTATGTTGCGCCGGAGCGCGACGGCCGCCTGGACAATCCCGAGTGGTACACCGTTAATGAACGCCGTGAACTGAAGTTTCCCGTGGGGGAAAAAGACCGCGGCGGTTTACCGTTTTTTGGATACACGGTGTACCGCAACCGTTTTTATCCGTTTAATGCAACCCAAGTGGCGGTGCCGTGGAGCAACAAGCAACTCCAAATCAGCTATGAAACGTTTCGGGATAAACTAAAACCCGGCGAACAGGAAGTGTGGCGCCTTAAAATCAGCGGCCCGCAAAAAGAAAAAGTGGCCGCTGAAATGGTAGCTGCGCTGTACGATGCTTCGCTTGACCAGTTTTTACCCCATGACTGGGCTGCAATCGCTTACCCTTTTCATTATCCAAACATTGTCCCGCAGGCACAGGTTTATACGAGTGAAGGAACTTACGTGCAACAACCCTATATTTCAGAAGACCTGCCCTTCCGAAAATACCGCACGCTGAACTGGTTTGATTTTCCACTGTATGGCGGAAGGCCGGGCAGGATGTACGGCATGGCCAATCAGCGCTCAATGGCGATGGACATGGCCGCCGCCCCTATGGCGTATGATAACTTGTCAGATAAAATGAAATCTGAGGACGCCATGCTCGCCAAAATAGAGTCGGGAAATGTTTCGGTCGCCAATACCGCCGGTGGTCAAAAAGAACGCGATGCGACGGCCCCTGCTGG
>JBMOHO010000326.1:0-4313 GCA_049317805.1 Saprospiraceae bacterium | reverse complement strand
GTCGGCGGCGCCGTTGTTCAACATTTATCTGTTGTTGACCGCCAGCAGGGTTTTGCTGCCCAATGCACTGGTGTTGGCTGGTGGTCGCCCTGGCATCATCCTGCAAGTAGGCATGGTGGAAGTATGCGTCAAAGTGGCGCTGGGCTGGCTGTTTATTCACCTGTGGGGGTTGCCCGGCCTGGCCTGGTCGGCAGTCATCGCCTTTTTTATCGAAAAAATTGGGTTGATGATGTGGCTGGAATACACCGGCGTACGCACCAGCGAGTGGTTGAACCTTTCGGTGTACGCCCTGTATGTGGTCGCCATGGGTTTGGCTTACGCCATCAGCCTGTCGTTTTGATCCATTAAAGCTTCCAGGGTTTGAAGGATGAGCATTTCCGAACTCACTTCATAGCCGGCAGCCAATCCGGGTAGGCTGTGGGCTTCCGTTTTCACGGGTGATTTGGCGCTCAGGTGAAAATGAACGGCACCGGTTTCCAGGGCCAAAGTCCTGATGTTGCCGGGTGTGATGCCCCCTCCGGGCATAATGGCTATTCGGTCGCCAAATAGTTTGACCATTTCCTGCAAACGAAAGCGGCCATCCCAGGCCGTTGCCGCTCCGCCGGAGGACAACACCCGGTTAAAACCGAGGGCGGTGATCGTTTCCAATATTTCAAACCAATGGGTTGAAACGTCGATTGCACGATGAAAGGTAAGTTCCATGCCTTTTGCAGCTCCTGCAAGTGCCTGTAAAGCAACATAATCCGCTTTTCCATCGGTCATTAATGCGCCAACAACCACGCCGTGTACCCCGGCATCGAGGCAAAATGATACATCGGTACACATGAGCGCCACTTCTTCAGGTGAATACACAAAATGCCCTTCACGGGGCCTGATGAGCACATGCACCGGAATGTCTATGGCTTTTACGACGGCTTGTATCAGGCCAGCAGAAGGTGTTAGCCCACCTGCGCCCAATCCGCTGCACAGTTCAATGCGGTGTGCTCCGGCGTGGGCAGCGGCAAGGGCAGACTGGAGGTTGGCTGCGCAAATTTCGAGTTGCATGGGTTTGGTTTGTTGGCGGCAGAAGGATCTGACGCAGATCATCTTGCGGGATCGTTGTGGTCATGGTTTGCTGTTGCAATGTTCCGGACTTTTACGCCTGAACTACACAAATCGAAACAAATGTATCAAACAATTTTAAGGCAGTTGCTCGATCAGACCGACGACACATGGTGTGTGTCCATTATTTTGCCCACTGCCAAAGGATTTCAGGATCACAAAATGACCGATGCCACCCTGAAAGGTGCTTTCCGGGAGGCTGAAAAAGCCTTGTCAGACAAAGGGGCAGAGAAACACACTATTCAGCAATTGATGGAAAAGTTGGACGGACTTGCCGAAGGGGTTGATTTTGCCAGTTCGGAAGAGGGTCTTGGTTTTTTCGTGAATGATCAATTGGCTGAAAAGGTGGACTTCAGTTTTCCGGTAGACCACAAAGTAGTGGTAGACACATCATTTGAAGTAAGGGACCTGGTATACGGGGCGGGCACCCTGGAGGAGTACTTTGTGCTGATGTTGAACCGGCACGAAAGCAAGCTGTACTACGCGCTGGGCAAGAAAATGTGGGACGTGGGCAAGCATCATGCAGACCTCAAAGACTTGTATGTGGATGCCGAATGGATTTTTGACAAAGGCAATGGCGACAACGACGCCTTTCATACCTACCTGCGGCAAATGGATAAAAACCTTGGTCAATACCTCAACCACCGAAAGCTGCCCGTAGTGGTAGGTGGGCCGGAAGAAGCAGTGCAATATTTTTTCAACCAGTCTCGCCACGCCGAGCAATTGAAGGGGCGCATACACGGGTCGTTCGACGCGGAGCCAGATGCAAAGCTGCATGAAGCGTTGGAGCCCATCCTCAAGTCCATTCGAAATGCGCACGCCGAGGGCATGAAGGCGCGGTTGGCTGAAGCAGAAGGACACCACAAAGCATCGCAGGGCGTCGGCAACGTATGGCCGCTGGCTATGGAGGGTCGGGTAGAAAGCCTGTTGGTGGAACGCGGCCACAGACAGACCGCTTATGTACACAACAATGAATTGCACATAGATGCGCCGACCGATGGGGCTTATGTGCTGGTAGAAGATGCCGTGGATGACCTGATTGAGATGGTACTAAAAACCCATGGACAGGTGTTTTTCCTGCCCATGGGCACATTTGAGCCTAAAGTGGCGGCATTGTTGCGGTATTAGACTGGATTGTCGGCGCTTGTTCGGGCATTTGAACCCGAACAGGGGTTAAAGCGCCAACTGGAGCAGATACGGTCCCCTGCCAGGCACGTCTTGGTGGGGGACTACTTTTTGCCGCCGCCGTCTTCAGGCATTTCGGCGGGTGTTGTGCCCTTTCCCTTGCCTTTACCTTTACCGTTTCCACGGTTTTCCCTGGCTTTTTCCTTGGCTTTTTGTTCCATGACCTTGTATTGGCTGTATTGGTCGGGGGTCATGATGCCCTGAAGTTTGGCGTCGCGTTCAGCGGCGAGCTTCTTGAGTTCGGCTTTTTTGGCCTCCTGGGTCATGGTGGTGTTGCCACGCAGGGCTTGAGCGGAGCTGCGGAAGGCGTCGTTGGCGGCGAAGAACTGTGCTTTTTGGTCGTCGTTGAGGCCCAATTCCAGGGCGACTTTTTCCTGGCGCTGGCCGTTGCCCTGGCCCGGTGGAGGGCCTTGCTGTGCGATTGCCAGGTTAGAAAGGGCGGCGAAAAAAGCAAATAACAAAATGATGTGGCGCATTGTGTGTCAAGTATGTAAAGGGTGAATTAATGGATGTATAGCATAGACCCTGTAAAGGAAGAACAGTTTAAACGGCAGGTGCCAAACGATTTGTTAACACATGGGCAAAAAGTGTTCAGGAATGTGGCAAAAGGGCGGCAATGGTAAATTAACATTTACTTAAAGCGGTTTATGCGGGTTTACAGGTGAGGTATTTGGAATTTTGCATGAAAACACGGTCTAAAATTAATCAAATTTAGAGTGGTCACCCATAACAAAACTAAACTCATTAAATCTTTTTTCAGCGTATGAAGAAGTTTTTTCTTTCGCTCTTAATGCTGGTCTTTATGGCTTTGCAGATGGGAGCACAAACCATCGTGAACATCACGGATGCGAGTCTTCAACCGGGCCAGACCTATAACTGGACCAAAAACAACGTATATTTGCTTGACGGTGTCGTTTTCCTGGAAAGCGGCTCTACGTTGAACATTGAAGCGGGTACCGTTGTGAAGTTTACTCCCCGCGCCGACGTGGGTAATCCATCAGCTTTAGTCATTGCCCGTGGCGGTAAAATCTTTGCCAACGGTACTGCTGATGCACCCATCATCTTCACTGCTGAAGCGGACGACGTAAACAACCCAAGTGACCTCGGCCCAACCGACCGCTCTTTGTGGGGCGGCCTGGCCATCCTGGGTCGCGGTGTGACACAGAAAAACGGTACGACCCCAGTACAGTTGGAAGGTATCCCAACAACTGAGAAGCGTGGTTTGTACGGTGGTACAGACAATACAGACAATGCAGGTGTACTGCGTTATGTATCGATCCGCCACGGTGGTCGCGAAATTGCCCCTGGCAACGAGCTCAACGGCCTTTCACTGGGCGCAGTAGGTAGCGGTACTACCTTGGAGTACATCGAAGTTTACGCCAACTCAGACGACGGCATCGAATTTTTCGGTGGCGCTCCAAACCTGAAATATGCTGCTGTTGCTTTTGCTGAAGACGACAGCTACGACTGGGACGAAATCTATACCGGTAAAGGCCAGTTCTGGTTCTCTATCCAGCGCAGCGATGTAGCCGACTCAGGTGGTGAGTTGGATGGTTCTACTCCAGATGATTTGACTCCATATTCTAACCCGACGGTTTACAACTGGACGCACATTGGTTCGGGTCCGGGCGGTACTACATCTGCCAACCAATTAGGCTTAAACATCCGCGCTGGTACAGCCGGTACGATCGCAAACTCGATCATCACGTCTACGCGTGGCAAAGCTTTGGTGGTACAAGACAAAGCTGCCGGTGTAAACGACGCTTACAGCAAGTTGGCTTCGGGCGAGCTGAAAATCCTGAACAACCTGTTCTTTGAGAACGGTTCATTCACCACCCTTGACGCAACCTCTACCGGCATCCTCGCCGTAAGCGGTACAGCAGAAGACGCTACAGCATCTGCGCTGATCGCCAACCTGACAACGAACAAAAACGCGATCTCCAATCCGCAAATCCAGGGCATCAGCCGTACTGCTGACGGAAATCTGGATCCACGTCCAGCCGGCAACACAGCCGTAACAACCGATC
>JBMOHO010000325.1:0-4321 GCA_049317805.1 Saprospiraceae bacterium | reverse complement strand
GCTTTATCGCTTCGACGTGTCAGGTCAGTTAACGGTTGGAACGCAAATTCAAGAAAAACTTTGTGCCGAACCGCACCTGTATGGCTTCCGAATTGGTGAAATAGTGTCCGTCTAAAAACACTTCCCAGTTGCGAAACACATCGCTGATGAAGAAGTAACCAAATTCGGCCCCTAAGGCAAAATCGAGTTGCTCGGGGGTTTCGCCTTCAGGTGCCGTGAGGGCGTCTTCATTGAAATAATAGCGCAAGCCCCCCTTGGCCATGGCCGTGAACGCATTTTGATTGGTGCGTGCACATTTGTTGCCATTGCTGCGGTAAATGCCCGCGCCAGCTTCCACCAGGCCGTATGGGCTGATGAAAAACGTTTCTGCATCGGCAGCAGAATCAATGTCTTTCAGGCTGAACAGAAAATCCGAGCCGCCACCGGCGCGCACCACGCCCCAGTGGGTGGCTACGTTCATGGCGATGTGGAGGCCCGCGCCAGCCCGCTCGTCGATGTTGGTCACATCCGGGCTGGTGATGTAGATGGCCGGTACGTCGAGAAAAAGACGAGGCAGTTTGCCTTGTGCCTGCAGGCTGCTGCATGCGCCCACCAGGGCGAAAAGGAGTATAAAGGAACGTTTCATGCGGATGTTTTTTGAAGGGCAAGATACAGCACTGTGCCTTCGTGCTGCCTTTGCGTACATTTTTTGCAGAAGCGCGTACTTTTAGCCCGCAAACTGAACGCAAACGCTATGGCCAAGAAAAAATCGCCCACTACCCCGCACACCCCAAAACAGATTCCCCAAACCCCGCTACCCAAACCCCAAACCTGGATGCCCTGGGTGGCGGCCGCTGTAGCGTTGCTGCTGTACAGTTCGGGTTTTCAAAATGCGATGGTGGCTATGGACGACCACTCGGCCACGATCAACAATCCGGCAGTGCTCGATTTCCTGGCACCGTTCAGGGGCGTGTTCAACCTGGGCATGTTTGCACCCCTGACCTGGTGGGTTTATGGCATTGCGCATGCCCTGGGCAAAGAACAGCCCTTTTGGTACCATTTTTTCAGCGCAGTGTTGCACGCCGCCAACTGCTTCCTGGTCTGGCGTTTGGCCCGTCAGTTGGGCGCGCAGCCCTGGCAGGCATTTTTTATGGCCCTGGCGTTTGGCGTGCACCCACTTCAGGTGGAGGCGGTTGCCTGGATTGCCGGCCTGAGCACGCCTTTGTTTTCCTTGTTTATGCTGCTCAGCATGTCGGCTTATCTGCGTTATGTGGATGCGGGTAAAATGGGTCGCGATTATGGCTTGGCTTTGCTGTTTTTGCTGATGGCGTGTTTGGCCAAATCGGCTGCAGTGGTGCTGCCCTTGTGCCTGCTGGCCCTCGATGTGTGGCTGAAACGGCCCGTCAACCGACAGACGTTGCTCGAAAAGGCACCCTTTTTCGGCATTTCCCTGTTGTTTGGCGTGCTCACCTTGTACTCGCGGGGCACCTCCGGGCATACGGTTGACGCCGCAGGGGCCGGCTTCTCGATCATCGACCGGTTTTGGATGGCCAGCCACACCGTGTTGTTCTACTGGGGCAAATTGCTGTGGCCTGTTGGACTGAGCATCTGGTACCCATTTGAAAAAACCGCCTCCGGCGCATGGCCGTGGATGTATTACGCCGCCCCGGTGGTGTTGGCTGGTGTGTTGTGGGCGGTTTACCGATACCGGGAAGCAGCGCCGGTGTTGTGGGCAGGAGTGCTGTTTTACGCCGCCAACATCGTGCTGGCCCTGCCGTTTTACACCATCGGCGAGTTTGAATTGCGATCAGATCGGTACAATTACGTGGCCGGACTCGGTTTTTTTGCCATCCTGGCCGCGCTGCCCCTCTGGCAACCCGTGGTGCAACGGAAATGGTCGGGCGCGGTCACGGCCGTGCTGGCAGGCTTGCTGCTGCTGTGGACCGGACTCAGCTACCGCCGCATCGGCGACTGGGGCAGCACGATTACCCTCATTGACAAGGCCATCGCCGTGCAAGGCGACAACAACGGAAAAGCGTACCTGTGGCGTGGCATGGCGTATGGCGACAAAGGCAAGGGCAAACAGGCGCTTGCCGATTTTGACCAGGCCATCAGCTGCAATCCGGAGCACATCATGGCCTACAAATACCGCGGCACGTTGATGGGTTTGGCCAAAAAATACGAGCAATCAGTAGCCGACCTGACCAAATACCTGGAGAAAGTGCCCAACGACGCCGAGTTTTACTTCAACCGGGGCCTCTCGTTGCTGAACCTGGGGCGAAAAGACGAAGCGTTCAACGATTTCAACAAAACCATCGAACTGAACCCGGCCTTTGCGCCAGCGTACCGCAGCCGCGGCAATTTGTACCTGGAGCGGGGTGAGACGGAAAAAGGGGAAGCCGATTTGCTGGAATGGGAAAAACGGAAAAAGAAGTAAGTGCGCTACCGCGTGTACGAAGGACAACGAATCTGCCCGAAATAGTACAGGATGCCCACGTGGAGGAACAGGTACGAGTCGTTTGACTTCCCGTTGCCGCGTTGCCTGCCCGCTTCGCCTATTTTGGGTTCATTGGACCGGTCGGCTAACATGGCACCTATTTCGCCGCGTTGCGACTCAATGTCGCGGATGTCGGCGTAGTTGCCACTGACATCGTCCAGGTAATCGGTAAATATTTTTCGGGCCCCCAGTTCAATGTTGAGGCTGAGGCGGTAGGTCAGGTCTGTTTTGAACCCGAAACCGTACACGAAAGCGCCTTGTGTGGTGTTGTACTCCTCGCCTTTGAACTGGCCCTCGGTGCCGTACTCGCGCAGGTCGTACACTTCGCCGTCTAATTCGGCTTGCGGATTGAAGTAAAAAATAGCGGGTCCGCCAAACAGGTAAGGCGTGAAAAAATATTCGCGGTGCCCGTGCACATAAGGCAGAAAGTTAAACTCAAACTGCCCGCTCAGGTCGGCCACCATGCTTTTAAACGACAGGTTACGGCGCAGCTCGTAGGCGTTTTTCGAGTCGCTGTCGTAGGCGCTGATGCGGCCGGCATTCACGGCAAATTTGAGCGACAGGCGGTCGTTGAAGTTGTAGCGGGCACCGAGGCCGCCGGACAAGCCGACCCGGTTGAGGCGAAAATTAGTATTCAGATCACCAAAATAATTGGCCCCGCCAATCCAGGCACCGGCTTCCCAGCCCTTCATTTGTCCGAAAACCGGCATGGTGAACAGCAGGAACAGGCTGATCGAACTCCACAATCGAGTACAGGTCATACGTTTAATTCATCGTTAAGACCGCAAATGTACGGCAACCCGGCAAAAACGCAGGAAAAGCCTTCGGCGTATGTGTCAGGGCTGAATTAAGGCAGGTCTTTGCGACATTTCGTGGTAACAAATCACCTTTTCGGCATAATAGTGACAAACCATGCTTCGGCGGGTGGAGCCGGTACGCGCAATGGGGCTGCCACCGTGCAACAAATTGGCGTGCCAGATGAGCACGTCGCCCCGTTTGGGCAAAAACATTTTCTTTTCCAGGCCGTGTTCCCGGATGAGTTGTTCGATGCGGTCTTCGTAGTGGCGGTTGCTGTCTGAACCAATGGTGTACGCGGTATTGCCCGAATCGTAGTCGGGCGTCATGATCCAGGGCAGTCGGTGGCTGCCCGGGTAGTAGAACAGCGGCCCGCTGTCTGCCGCAATGTCTTCCAGCGCGATCCAGGTAGCGATGAGGTAGCCCGGCGGCTCGGTGGTCATGTGGATGGAGTCGGAATGCGCCCGCTGCTCGCTGCCCTCGGTAAAGTTGAGCGACTGAAAGGGTACCGCCTGTCGGCCCAGCAGAAACGAGAGCAGGGACAACACGTCTGGATGCCTGAAAAATCGATCCCTGGCCAGTGCGCTCTGTTCAAACAGGTTGAAAATTTTGCGGCCGGTGTAGTTGAACCCCACTTCGCCCTTGGCCAACAGCGCTTCCACTTCGGCGTTGAGGGCTTTGGTGTCGGTTTCCGGGAAAAAATTTTCGAGGATCAGGTAGCCATCGCGCACAAACGTGCGGATGCTGTCTTGCAGCGCGGGCGGGTACGCCGCAAAATCGGGGTGCGCTTCCAGGGCCGCTGTGGCGTCGGGCTTATCGAGCCAGGGGACGTTTTGGGTGTCGTGCTGCGGGAAATCGGCCCAGCCGATGGGGGCAAATACGCTTTTGCGCAGGCCGAACTGCCGGTACAAGGGACGGTTGCGCCACAACAGTCGCGCGTTCCAGAGGTTGTTGAGCACGTATGCGCCTTTCCAACTGCGCAAGGCTCCGGTGTAGCGTTGTATGAATTGGGGGAGCATGTGGGGGAGTTGAGGGGTTGAGGAGTTGAGG
>JBMOHO010000324.1:0-4332 GCA_049317805.1 Saprospiraceae bacterium | reverse complement strand
ACACGGGCGAGCGCTCCAGCTGGATCACACCCAGCATGACGTGCATGACCAGCATGGAATAGGCTGCATAAACCATCATGTGCAAGCTTTTCCAGATGCGCGGTGTCAAATGATGGAGCCAAAAATCGTGGCTGGTGGCCGCCATCAGGAACAAAATGACGAGGGCAAAAAAGCCAAGTGCCTGAAATGGAAACCCCGCAAAGGAGTTGTAGGCGGTGTTTGACGTGAACAGGGACACGAACAGATTGGTGTTGCCCATGCTGTGAAACTGCAACAAATTGAACACGCCATGCACTGCCCCGATCAAAAACACCGAAACGCCCAGGTGCCGCCGGTTGTACAGCAAAGGCAAAAAACGCCGATCGAGGCGGCACAAAGGCCCAATGCACAACGTGATGTGCAACAGGAAAAAGGCTAAGGTGCCCGTTGCGCGAATGATGTTGGTTTCGTAGGTGATGGCGGGATTCAACCACGCCTGTAATCCGAAAAATACCGACAAATACCCGGCTACAAGCCCAAGCAGGACGCGGTCGTACAGTTTTTTATGGGCAGTCCAGTGTATTGAATCGTAGGTGAGGGACATTTTTTTACCTTAAATTTTCAAATTGGTTTCATGCAAGGGGGGCGTTGAAGAACTTTATCAGCGATCCCATTTCAAGGTGGCGAGCTGCTGTTTTTTCAGCTCGTCTGTCACGGTTACTTCTATGGTTTGAATGGCTGTGCTGTCGAGGTCGAAACGATAGACGCCCTTGGCACCCAGCAGGCCGATTTGTTTGCCGGGGTGGTTTTCCTGCTTGCACCACACCACGGCGTTGGCCGATGTAAGTGGTTTGGTGATCAGTATTTCCAACTGGTGCCGACTGCCCGCCGCATCGCTGCGCAGGTTCAGCAGGAGGTTTCCCGATTGCTTTGACTGTACAATCGACCCCAAGGGCGCTGGCTGGGGTGCACGCGCTGGTTCCTGGCATACCTTGTTGGGCACCACCAGCACCGCCGCAAGCCAGGCCACAGGCAACAACAGGGCCAGCGAAAACCATGCGATGCGGTGTGTTCTACGCAGTGCAGGGGTCATGACCGCTTGATTGTATTCCGCCATTTGACCGCAAAAACAGGCCAAAGAGCTGTGATTCCTGGGAACCATAAAGCCCGCGTGAACCAGGAGGTGCCCTGCGCGGATTCATCCATCCGGGCCACGCCAAAAACCAGAAAAATGCCTGCGAAAAAAACGCCCACCGCCAAATATGCAGCCGCGAGCAACAAGGCGATGATCAAAGGGCTCATGATTCGTTGTACATTTTGAGTACGCTTTCTTTCATGTCTTGACCCGGTTCGCTCAGCAGGAACATGATCAATTCGGCCACGTGCTCTGGTTTTACCCATTGGCTGAAGTCGGCTTGAGGCATGCTCTCGCGGCCAGCGGGCGTGTCGAGCGTAGAGGGTACGATGACGTTGGCCCGGATGTTCCGAAATTTGCCTTCGTCGTTTACCACTTCAGCGAGGCGCAAGAGCAGTGATTTGCTGAACGCATAGGCTAAATTGTTTTTGGCCTCCGAGGGGTTGATGGCTGGTCGTGCCGACACAAAAATGAATTGCCCCCTGCCTTCGCGCTCGAAAAAAGAGAGCAGCGGTTTGACCACATTGTACGCAGTGAAAAAGTTGAGGTTGAACATTTTTTCAAACTCATACCGCGTGGTTTCCTGCATGCTGCCTGGCTCCCAACCACCCACGAGTAAAATCGCCGTGTTGATTTCAGGGTCTTTAATGATGGCATCTTTTACGAATCCTTCGGCCACTGTTTCGTCGGCCAGATTGACAAATTGGGTGCTCAACAATTCGTTGTGCACGGCGTCGTGGAACGTGCGGGAATTTTCCCCCAGCCCCAACGCAGCATGGATGCGGTTCGAGTCGGCGAGCAATTTGCGTACAACTACTTGCCCTAAGTTACCGGCAGCGCCAGTGACGATGATGGATTTCATGTGTTTTTTTTAGCTATTTTGGTGATGCAAAGGTCGGAAGCCTTTTGTGCAATAAAGTTTACGCAGGTAACAATTGATGGTCGTTCAACCTTGCAAGCTGCAGTGAAAGTCCGGGTTGCGACAGAGGACTGCTTTCCACAACACGGCGGCCAATGCTGCGCCGATGGTTGGCGCTGTAAAGTACAACCAAACATGCCGAAAATTGCCTGCCGCCACCGCAGACGCAAAAGTGCGCGCCGGATTGATAGACATGCCCGAAACAGGTGCCTCAAAGGTGATGTACAGCATCACCAAACACCCGGCGAACACCCCTGTGAAGGGGGCCGTAATGGGGTGGTTGCTGGAATACAGCACCATCATGATCATGCCGAAAGCCATCATGGCCTCCAGCACAAATGCCGGCATCCACCCCCACATGCCAGGCTGCGTTTGCACGTAGGAAACGGAGGGCGCGCTCACGTAGTCAAAAAAGAAGCTTTTAATGAGCAACATGGCCGCTGCACTACCCACAAACTGCGCCAGCACGTACCCCGGCACATGCCGTCCTTCTATGCGCCCCAGGTACCAAAACGCCAGTGTGACGGCCGGATTCATGTGCGCACCCGAGCGCTTGCCCCAGGCAGAGTAAATGAGGCCGACGGCGGTAAGTCCCATGGCCAATCCCATGAGCCACCGGCGCACAAACGGATTGGGTATCCACTCGTGAAGTGGCTGTCCGGGCATCTCCAGCAATCCCGCAAACAGGGTAGCCGATACCATGAACATGCCTAAGGCCCAGCCTTCAATCAAGTATTTTTGCATGGTGTGTTATGCTGAGGGGTGATTTTATTTGTCCAGCACATCCGCCCAAAAAGCGTCGCCTTGTTTTACCAATTGGGCTTCCGGGGTTTTGGCCAACTCTTTTTCCCAGTTGACCAAAGCGTTGGCTTTACCCTTGTTGTAAAACAGGAAGTTGCGGCCGTCCACAATTTTGTACGTCAGCGGGTTAATGGTCACCTTGGCACCACGAACGGCCATGGCGTGGCCGCACCATCCGCCCCAGGCCGGCTCATAACGGTTGGGATCGGCCCGGAACGCGGTTGCATTTTCGGCATTTGCAAAATGGTAAACGATGCCTTTGTGCGTGTAGCTGATCTTTTTAGAACCCTTTACCGGACCTGATTTGAAGTAGGAAACCGGATCGTAGCCGTCTATAGCCACCTGATTTTTGTTTAACCGGAAATGTTTGATGCGGGGATCGTCGGGGCCATTTGTGGCGGCGATCTCCTGCGTGGAAACGTGCAGCTGAAAAAGAAAAAGGCTGCCGATGACAATCAATGCGTTCATGCGTTGGAGTGTTTAGATGGTTTTTAAATCCAGGAGTGCTTTCAACACCGCCGATACCGACCAGGCCTGTTGGATGGTGCCCTTACCCGTTTGGGGCGACAAGCCGTCGAATACCTCGGAAATGCAAAAAATACCCTCGCTTTTGTAAAAATGTTGTTTCAATGGCTCTAAAAGAGCGACGATGTGGCCCCGCGTTTTTTCCGACTTTTTGTGCACTTTCAAATACGCCGTAATGTATTCCCCCATCAAAAAAGGCCAAACGGTTCCCTGGTGATAAGCGGTGTCTCTGTGCCATTGATCCCCTTCGTACACCGGCTTGAAGTCCGGATGATCGGTGGATAACGTACGCAAGCCGTAAGGCGTAAGCAGCCGTTCGCCCACCAGTTCGACCAATTTTTTCTCTTCAGCGGGTTTCAAAAGGGAAAATGGCAGACTCACTACATAGAGTTGATTGGGCCTGAACGACGCATCGGCCACCCAGGTGCCGTCTTTCATTTCCAGCAGGTCGTACAGATAGCCGTCTGGATGCATAAATTTTGCCTTGAAATGGCGCGCACAACGATCGGCTACCTCGCTGTACACCGCGTGGGGTTTGTCCAACAATTCGGCAAAATGCTGGTAAATGCGCAAGGCATTGTACCAAAGCGCCTGAATTTCAACCGGGCAACCATGCCGCGGAGTCACTACATAATCACCGACGCGGGCGTCCATCCAGGTCAATTGGGCGGTTTCCGCTCCGCCTTGCAGAAATCCGTCCTTGTTGGCCTGTATGTGGTAGTGCGTACCGGCAATATGGCGATCCAGGATATCCGTCAGGTGGTCGAACACTTCCTGAATGAACACCAGATCGTTGAACTGTCGGTGGTACTCAAACAGGACCACAAACAACCACAAGGTGGCGTCAATGGTATTGTATTCCAGCGCTTCACCCGTCCGGTCGGGGAATCGATTGGGCAGCATGCCGCCGTCGAGATGCTGCAAAAAAGTGCGCAGGATAGACTGCGATTCCGCTTGTTTGCCGGTGGCAATG
>JBMOHO010000323.1:0-4353 GCA_049317805.1 Saprospiraceae bacterium | reverse complement strand
GACTCAGGTATTGGGCGCACAGGGCATGGTCATCGGGGTGTTCCTTGGCTGTTTTTCGGTAGAGCGTGACCAACGAATCGATGGTGGTGATGCGGTAGTCGGGCACAAGGGCCGCCTCCAGGCGGTCAATGTCGGTTTGGGTGGTCGGTTGGCCACAGGCCATCAGCAGGGCAAGGCTGCAACAAAAGGCTACACTTCTCATAGAATGGGTTGAAAGTACAAGGTAACAGGCCACGGGGCCGTACGGTTTATGAATAGGAAAAAATGCCGTGGGGGCCATCCACCACCACCTCGGCGCGGTCTGCCGCCTCCACGTGCCCGATCACCTGTGCGGCTATGCCAAACTGGCCGGCAAGGGCCACCACGTCGAGCGCCACCTCGGCGGGCACGTACACCTCCATGCGGTGGCCCATGTTGAACACCTGGTACATTTCGCGCCAGGGCGTTTGGCCGCTGTCCTGGATGAGGCGGAACAAGGGCGGCAGCTCAAACAGGTTGTTTTTGACGATGCGCAGCCGGTCGATGAACTTCAGCACTTTGGTTTGGCCGCCGCCGCTGCAATGGATGAGTCCGTGTACGTCCGCGCGGTGGTGCCCCAGCAAGGCGTGCAGCACCGGCAGGTACGTGCGGGTGGGGGAGAGCAGGAGTTTGCCAACCGGTATATCAGTGTCGCCCACGCGCACAGAATCGCTCAGGCGGTGTTTGCCAGCGTACACCACTTCGCGGGGCAGGTTGGGGTCAAAACTCTCCGGGTATCGTTCGGCGTATTCGGGGTGCAGCACGTCGTGGCGGGCACCGGTGAGGCCGTTGCTGCCCAAGCCGCCGTTGTAAGCTGTTTCGTAGGTGGCCTGGCCGAAGGAGGCGAGCCCGACCACCGCGTCGCCGGGTTGTATGGCCACCGACAGCACGTCGGCCCGGCGCATGCGGGCAAAAGCGGTGTAGCCCACGTCGATGGTGCGCACCACGTCTCCCACGTCGGCCGTTTCGCCTCCGGCTAAGTGGATGCCTATGCCGAGGGCCTGCATCTGTTCGATGAAGTCGGTGGTGCCTTTGATGACGGCGGCGATGACCTCGCCGGGGATGAGGGTTTTGTTGCGGCCGATGGTGCTGGACAGCATGATGTTGTCGGTGCAACCCACGCAGGCCATGTCGTCGAGGTTCATCACGATGGCGTCCTGGGCGATGCCGGCCCACACGCTGAGGTCGCCCGTTTCGCGCCAGTACAGGTAAGCGAGGCTGGTTTTGGTGCCGGCGGTGTCGGCGTGCAGGAGGTTGCAGCAGGCCGGGTCCTGGGCTGCCAGGTCGGGCAGTATTTTGCAGAAGGCGTTGGGGTACAGGCCTTTGTCGAGGTGTTGAATGGCAGCGTGCACCTCGTCTTTGGAGGCGGATACGCCGCGGAGGTCGTATTTGAGGGACGGATCAGGCATGGTTTATTTTTCCCAGGAGCGGAATTTGGCGGTGCGGTCGTAGATGTGGAAGAGGATGGCTTTGTCGAGTTCGGTGAAGGGGATGTGGCGGCGTTCCATGACGCGCATGGCGGTTTCGCAGGCTTCGTTGAACACGTAGGTTTTGTAGCCGCCTTCGGGGCCGCCCCAGGCGAAGTCGGGAATGAAATTGCGCGGGTACCCGGCGCCGTACACGTTGCAAAACACGCCGACCACGGTGCCGGTGTTGAACATGGTGTTGATGCCGCATTTGGCGTGGTCGCCCATCACGAGTCCGAGAAACTGTTGGCCGGTGGTTTCGAAGCGTTCGCTCACGTAGTCCCAGAGTTTCACTTCGCTGTAGTTGTTTTTGAGGTTGGAGTTGTTGGTGTCGGCGCCGAGGTTGCACCATTCGCCAAGCACCGAGTCGCCGAGGAAGCCGTCGTGGCCCTTGTTGGAAAAGCCAAACAGGATGGAGCGGGACACCTCGCCGCCGGCGCGGCAGTGGGGGCCCAGGGTAGTGGGGCCGTATATTTTGGCACCCATTTTCACCACCACTTCTTCGCACACGGCCAATGGGCCGCGCAGGAGGCTGCCTTCCATCACTTCGGCGTTTTTGCCGATGTAGATGGGGCCGGTGGTGGCGTTGAGGGTGCAGCATTCGACTTTGGCACCGGGTTCGAGGAAGATGTTTTCGGTGCCGAGGACGCGGTTGGTGTCGGACAGGGGTTGCGATTTGTGGTCTTTGGTCAGCAGGGCGAAGTCTTCGCGGATGGAGCGGTCGTTGAGGCGGATGAAGTCCCACAGCCGTTCGATGCGTTGGAGTTCGATGTTGTTGGGCAGTTCGCGGCCGTTGAGTTCGTGCACCTCGTCTTCCGAAATCAGCTGTTCGAACTGGCCTTCGTTGAGGCGGGCGGCCACCAATTCGCCGTCGAGCAGCAGGGCTTCGTTGGTTTCCATGTCCAGGATGCGGGCGCAAATGGCTTCGGTGGGCAGAATGCCTGCGTTGACGATCAGGTTGTCGTCTTCAATCCGGATGGGGTATTTTTCCTGCAAATACTCCTGCGTGATGTACGACACGGATGCGCGCAGCCGCCGTTCCCACTTTTCGCGCAGGGTCAGGATGCCCAGGCGCAGTTCGCCCATGGGGCGGGTGGCGGTGAGGGGCAACAGGTGGTTGCGGGCTTCGGAGTCAAAAAGGATCAGGTTGCGCATGGACAATTTGGTCAAAATGGGTGTTGTGGTGAGCCGACCGCAAATAAAAGGCTAAGGCGGCGCAAAAATCGAAAAAAATAACGCCCGATGTGCACATTTCGCATCCGGCGCTTGGGGACTTGTCCAAATTTCAGTTTCCGGGCTTAAAGAGCCTGGTTTTCTTTTGCCTGTTTGGTGTGGTTTTTTCAGGATCGACCATCTCGGGTTTTCTATTTCTTCCTTTTTCATTTGACGCGCGATTTCTGCTTTGCCCTTATCAAATGAAGTATCCACCACATTCTCCTTAACGCGATCTCTGCACTTTTGCGGTTTTGCGGTTTGAAAAATTTGCAACCATGTAGCACTCGCCTTCGGCGAAGCAGTTTTTACCACAGATTACACCGATTTACACAGATAAAACACAATTTTTATTCAAAATAGCGCATAATTCGGGCATAATCTGTGTAAATCCGAGTCATCTGTGGTGAAATAAACCTTTGGGCACCTCCGCAGGCGGGTGCTAAATGGTTACGAAAAATACATTTTTTCAAAGGAATACATGTAAAGTGTCACACTTTTTCAAATGAAAAAACGACATGGCCAGTCCCCGCTTGTCATCCAGACGAAAACCGTCCTTGCAGGAGAAGAGTCTTGTATCCCCCCTAAACGCGAAAAGCTGTTGCAGCCCACATGGAACCACAACAGCTTTTGACCCTTAAGGGAAAACCAACAATATTACTCGGTTACGGGCTCTTTGGAGAACTTGCCGAACTTCTTGTTGAACTTGTCAATACGACCGGCGGTGTCGAGGAACTTGACCTTGCCGGTGAAAAACGGGTGGCTGTACGAAGAAATCTCCATTTTCACCAAAGGGTACTCCTGACCGTCTTCTTCCCACACAATTTTGTCTTTGGTGTTGATGCACGAGCGGCCGAGAAACATCTCGTCGGTCGAAATGTCCTTGAACACCACAAAGCGGTAGCTGGCCGGATGAATGTCTTTTTTCATGGTATGTTGCGCTGCTGAATTTGTATGTGTATGAATTGGGCCGCAAAGGTAAACCATTTTTTTGACCCAACAAATTATTTTTATGAAAAAAGTATAGACTGGTGGATGTGCCACACCTGGGGCACGAGCATCTGTTCGCCGTCGTTGTGGATCACGTAATCGGCCAGGGCCAGTTTGGCTTCCTCGGGCAGTTGGTTGCGCATGCGGGCGCGCACGGCCGCTTCGTCGGTGCCGTCGCGGGCCACCACGCGCCGGATGCGCAGCACTTCGGGGGCCGTCACCACCAGCAACACGTCCAGGTGCTTGTACGAGCCGCTTTCCACCAGCAGCGCTGCTTCCTTGAGGGTGTAGGGGTGTCCGGCGGCCATTTGTGCCTCATGCCAGCGGCGGCTGTGCGCCTCTACCGCCGGATGCACGAGGGCATTCAAGGCGGCTAATTTTTCCGGATCCGCAAACACAATGCTGCCCACAAACGGTCGGTTGTACACGCCCTCGGCCGTATAGCTCTCCGGCCCAAACAACGCTGTGATGCCCGAAATGAGGTCTACATCGGTGTTCATCAACTTTTTGGCTTCGGTGTCGGCGTCGTACACGGGCACGCCGAGGGCTGCAAAAATGCGACACACTGTCGTTTTGCCGCTGCCGATGCCGCCGGTGATGCCTGCTCGCATGGGGTTGAGTTTCGTATCGGCGACTTCAGTCGCCGATGTAAGATAGTATCGGCGAC
>JBMOHO010000322.1:0-4369 GCA_049317805.1 Saprospiraceae bacterium | reverse complement strand
CCCAAGGCGTAGGTTTGGGGTTTTGTTTTGGTGGTGACGTCTTAAACAAGCAAAATCAATCATGAAAAAAACCAATCTTTCCTCATATGATGAATCGACCATCCCGGACGCATCCGAGTGGTCTTTCGGCATCGTGTTGTCTGAATGGAACGGACAAGTGACACATGCCTTGTACGAGGGCTGTTACGAAACACTCCAAAAACACGGCGTCAAACCCGAAAACATCCATACCTTGCAGGTGCCGGGCAGTTTTGAGTTGCCCCTGGGCGCGCGCTTGTTGAACAGCAAGCACAAGCCCGATGGCATCATTTGCCTTGGCTGCGTGATCAAAGGGGAAACCAACCACCACGAGTACATCAACCAGGCGGTGGCAAACGGCCTCATGCAACTCAGCATCACCGCTGGCAAACCGTATGTGTTTGGTGTGCTTACGCCCGACAACCTGGAACAAGCGCTCGCGCGGGCAGGCGGCGAACACGGCAACAAAGGCGTGGAAGCGGCGGTAACGGCCATCCGCATGGTCGATTTGAAAGAACAAAAGCCGGAAGGCAAAAAAACAATCGGATTTCGATAATGCTTACCATTCGCAGCATTCATGCCGGTCATTTCAAACTCGACGGCGGCGCCATGTTCGGCGTGGTGCCCCGGCGCCTTTGGGAAAAACTGAACCCGCCCGACGAAGACAACCTCTGCTCCTGGGCCATGCGCGCGCTGTTGGTGCAAACCGACGGCCGGAACATCCTCATCGACACCGGAATGGGCAACAAGCAAGACGACAAGTTTCGCAGCCACTTCAAACCACACGGGCCGGAAACGCTTTTTTCGTCGCTGGCTGAAGCCGGTTTGCAACGCGAAGACATCACCGATGTGTTCCTCACGCACCTGCATTTCGACCATTGCGGCGGTGCCTTGTGGAAAAACGAGGACAGCGGACTGGTGGAGCCCGCGTTCCCCAATGCCTTGTACTGGACCAACGAGCGCCACTGGAACTGGGCCATGCACCCCAATGCCCGCGAGCAAGCCTCTTTTTTGAAGGAAAACTTTGTGCCGCTGGCCGATATGGGCAAAATCAGGTACCTGCCCGTTCGGCAGAATACGCAGTTTGCACCCGGATTTCGCGTCCGCTTTTTTTATGGCCACACCGAAGCCCTGATGGCCCCTGTGCTGGACACCCCCATCGGCACGGTGGTGTATTGCGCCGACGCCCTGCCGTCTCAATGGCATGTGGGCATGCCTTATGTGATGGCCTACGACATTCGGCCGCTGAAAACCCTGGAAGAAAAAGCGCGCTTGCTGGCAGAAGCTGAAAAAAAACAGCAACATTTGTTCCTTGAACACGACCCCCTTCGGGAAATGATCATGATTCAAAAAGACGAACGGGGCAGGTTTGTAGCCGTTTGAAAACCGAGGTCAATTGTCCATGAAAAAAAACAACGATCAGCCCTTGCGGGATGCCATGAAGGACATGTTCCAGGAGTACAAACTGGCACCCAAACTGCACGAAACGCAGATCAAATCGCTGTGGGAGCGGCTCATGGGCCCCCAAATCAATACCTACACCAGCGCCATCCGGATCAAAGACGGGGTGCTGACCCTCACCATCGTGTCGGCATCGTTAAAACAGGAATTGAGCTACGGCAAAGAAAAAATCCGCACCCTGCTCAACGAAGAATTAGGCGACGATCTGGTGAAAGAGGTGATTATCCGCTAAACAAGCCTCACTCTCGGGTAAAATGGTACGTTTGGCCGCTTTGATTCAATACCAGTTTTTGGTAAGCGTTGTCTGTCAGTTGCTCGAAGATGATTTCAATTCCGGCGCGCTTGAAATGAAAGACCGTCGGGCTTTCCACTTCCAGCGCAAACGCTGATTGGCCAGTGGCTTGCGCTTTGAGGCTTTTGTTTTCCAGCATGATGTTCAACTTTAGCGGAACATCGGCCGATGGTCATAGCTCCGCTTATCTAATTTTTCGATCAAAAAGCCCAACAACACATAGTTGGTGTTGCTGTATTCGTGTTTGGCACCAGGCTCAAAGTCGGGCTTTTGTTCGGCAAACAGTTGGAGCATTTTCGCCTGCGACTGGGGCTGCGTCATCCATCCGATGTAGGCTTCGTCGTCGGTAAAATTATGCAGTCCGCTGCTGTGTTGCAGGAGGTTGAGCAGGGTAATCCGCTGGGCGTTGGGCACATCGGGAAACCAATTGGAAAGAGGGGCCTCCAGTTTGATTTTGCCCTCTTCGGCTAATTGTTGCACCATAACGGAAGTAAACACCTTGGTGATGGAGCCGATGCGATACGTGGTTTCCGGGTTGGCTTTGTTGAATCCGTCCCATGCATATCCTGTAGCGCGCGTGTAAGTGGTTTGGCCGTTGTGCCGAAAGGCTACGCTGCCCCATATTTTGTTGTGCTGCGCCAAACTGTTCAACAACGTGTCCATTTTTGCCGCTTGCAGGTTTGTTTGCGCATGGGCAAGTTGCAGTGAACTGCAAATGGTCAACATCAGATAAATCAGTTGTGTTCTGCTCATTTTTTCTTGCAAACATGACCAGAAAACAGGATACCAGGTATTTTTTTAGACAACACTGCGCATTCCATCTGCAAAAATTTATCCTTGAGCCACCAACAAACCCCACAACAGCTTCAACGCCATACCGGCAAAAAGGAGGCCCACGATCCGGTTGGCCCATCGCGACAGCCAGGCGCTTTTTCGCAACAAGCGGTCGCTCAACAGCGCATAACACCCCAAGGCCAGCATCGTACCTGCTGTAACGCCTGCGGAAAACAGCAGGGTAGACAATGTGCCTTCGCGCCACCACCCGCTCACCCGCAACCAACCTACGTACACAAACCAATAGGGTATGGCCAGCAGGTTGAATGCGCTGATCAGCACGCCATGAATGAATACCCGAAATGGACGGGTTGTTTCAGCTTCCCTTGGCGATCCCGGTGGTTGCGCAAAAAACAAAAGATGTATTGCAAGCACCAGGAACACCGGAATAGCGCCCCATTCGAACCACCGTTCCGTTTCGCGGTGTTGCAAAAACCAGTCGCTGAGCCATACGGCAACCATTGCCTGAAAAAACTCGGCGCAGGCTGCTCCCCAAGCCAGGATCATGGCGGTGTAAAACCCTCGGTGCAGGGCCGTTTGGGCTACAGACAAACTGATGAGGCCGGGAGGAAGTGAGCCAAGGAGGCTCAAGATAATGCCAAATGCAAACAGGATCACGCCGCAAAGGTACGTTTCCGATCAGGAGGTTTCGGACTTCCGCATTTTTCTAATGATTTTTCGAATCAGGATATCAATAGATGTTTTTATTGAATTTAAATAAAAACATATGTATATTTTGTTTTTGAATAGAAACACCCTTTTTCTCATATTCGCCTTTTTATGACAACTGCTCAACCCACATTTACCATCATCACCGTTGTGTACAACGGCGAACAACTGTTGCCGGGCACGATGAACAGCGTGTTTAGCCAAACATACATCGATTACGAGTACCTGATCGTCGATGGGGCATCCAGGGACAGCACCCGCGCGCTGATCGCCGCCGCTGAAGACCGTTTTGAGGGGCGCATGCGATGGTTGTCGGAGCCCGACAAGGGTTTGTACGACGCCATGAACAAAGGCCTGCGTCTGGCCGAGGGCACATTTGTGTGGTTTTTGAATGCCGGCGACTACCTGCACGCAGCAGACACCCTGGAACAAGTGGCCGCGAAAATTGGCCCGCTGACCGATGTGTTGTATGGCGATACCCTCCTGGTCAATGACGACCGTGCGCCCCTTGGCCTCATGAGCGTGCTCAGTACCCGCAGCTTGCCGGCGCAGCTGCACTGGCGCGACTATCTTGGCGGCATGCGGGTGGTGCATCAGTCTTTTGTGCCCCGGCTCGCGCTGGCACCGAAATACGAGACGGGCAACTTATGCGCCGATTACGATTGGTGTATCCGCATCCTCAAGCAAAGCCGGGAAAACGTACACACGGGATTGGTGCTGAGTGATTATTTGGCGGGCGGGTTGTCCAAAAAGAGGCACCGGCAATCGCTTTTGGACAGGTTTAGGGTGATGCAGCGCCATTTCGGGTTGGGAGCTGCGTTGAGGGCGCATGTTTTTATTGTTTGGCGGGCGGTGGTGCACTTGCTTCGGCGGGGAGGGAGGGAGCGGTACTGATGGAGGGTGTGGGCACGCTTTGCGTGGTTTTTTTGATTGTGGAGGTTTTCATGCTTCGCATGTTTTTTTGACCACAGAGGTTTTACATGCTTCGCATGTTTTTTTTGACCATAGAGGTTTTACATGCTTCGCATGTTTTTTTAACCACAGAGGAGGGGAGGTTAAAGGAGATGACACACGCTTCGCGTGTTTTTTTGACCA
>JBMOHO010000321.1:0-4407 GCA_049317805.1 Saprospiraceae bacterium | reverse complement strand
AGCGTGTTGCGCAGGCGTTCGCCTTCCCGGAAATAATAAATGCCGACAATGGCGAGATCGGAGACAAATTCAAGCGGCTTTTCCACAAACTCGGTGATGATGCCGTGTCCGTTGAGTTTGACCACGCCAAAAGCGGAGGGGTCTTTCACTTTTTGCACCCAGATGAGGCCGTCGACTTCCGTATCAAATACAAAATCGGCTTTAAACAGCGTGTCGGCGAAGGCAATCATGCAATTGCCCGCCAGGCTTTCCCACGCACAATAAATGGCATGGCCCACGCCAAGCGCCTTTTCCTGATGGTAAATGACACCGCGGGCACCCATTTTTTCGGCAATCAGGATCAGCTCTTTTTCCACTTCAGCGCCAAAATCACCCACAATGTAGGCGATTTCTTCCAATTGGCCTTTGTACGACTTGGCTAAGGTTTCTACCAGCCGTTGAATGATGGGTTTGCCGGCGACGGGAATGAGCGGCTTGGGAACGGTCAGGGTGTGTGGACGCAAACGCGTGCCGCGACCGGCCATTGGGATGATGATTTTCATGTGTTTAATTTGCTGTGGCAAATGGATTTTGGGTAGAAAGGACAATTCGGATGCCAAATTAGGTGGTTTCCGCGGGTGTGGAACGTAAATTTACTGTTTTGTGCATTAAATAAATGTTACCTGCCCAACGCTTAGTGTGTTTGGGTGCTGCCGAACCCGCCTGCCCCCCTTTCTGTGTCGCTCAGGCTGTCTACCAACACCCATTCCACGCGTTCGTGGCGCGCCACCACCAATTGGGCAATGCGCTCGCCGGGATCAATGGTTTGAGGGTCATTGGACAGGTTGACGACAATGCAGCCTATTTCGCCGCGGTAATCGCTGTCGATGGTGCCAGGGCTGTTGAGCATGGTCAGGCCGCGTTTGAGGGCCAGCCCACTCCGCGGCCGCACCTGGGCCTCGTAGCCAGGGGGAAGTTCAATGGATAAGCCCGTTGGAATGAGCATGCGCTCCAGCGGCTGCAACACCACGGGAGCCTCCAGCACGGCGCGCAAGTCCATGCCCGCACTCCCGATGGTCTCGTAACGGGGCAGCGGTTGGTCGGTCCGGTTGGTGATTCTGACGGAAACAGGCATGATTTTTTGGGCAAAAGTAGCATAATAAAAGAAATTCGACCCCAATGCGCCCAAAACCCATAAAAACCCAATATTTTTCGCACCTCAAATGGTCAATCCACTTTTTATGAAACAAATCCCAGTGCTGATTCTCTTCCGGTTTTCCTTCGTTTTGCTTTTTTCCACCCTGGCCTGGAACGCCTTTGCGGGCCCTGCCGACACCCTGGTTTGTCCCGGCAATCCGGTCTCGCTGTTGGCCGATGGCGGCGATATTTACCTGTGGAGCCCTGCTACAGGCCTTTCCTGCACCGACTGCCCCAATCCCACCGCTACGGTCTCCGAAAACACCGTGTATGCCGTCCAAATAATTCGAAACGGCGATACCACGGTGCAAACCTTTGCCATTAACGTGTACGGGATCAACCTCGGCCCCGACCTGTCGGTTTGCAACAACGCCGTCATCACCCTCAACCCCGGCGGCGTCGATTATCCCGACGCCACGTACGCCTGGCAGGGTTTTCCGCCCAATTTTAGTTGCACAGACTGTCCGTCGCCCCAACTGACCGGCCTGACTACCGGCATTTATTTTTACTTTGGCTTCCTGAATGCACCGGGGTGTTCGTTTACAGACACCTTAAAAATAAGCGTGTTTAACGGCCAGCAACCGACGTACAACATTGCGTCCGACACCATTTTGTGCACAGGCAATTCGCTGAACATCGGAGGCGCCGGCGTACCGAATACCTTTTACACCTGGACGTCCATTCCGGCCGGATTCACCAGCAACCAGCCCAACCCCACGGTTACGCCGCAGGAACCCACCACATACTTGTTGACGGTAGCCGGCAGCACTTGTCCGTTCAGCGTTTTCGACAGCGTTCGGGTTGGTTTGGTACCCAACATCGTGCTGAACTTGCAAAAAGACACCCTGGTGTGCCAGGGCCAACCGGTTCGGCTCAATTATTCGGCTGCGCAGGATGGTGTAGCATACGCCTGGACGCCCAACGACGGCCACATCAGCGATACCACCCTTGTGAATCCGGTTGCCCGACCCGAAACCACAACAACCTATAAAGTGACGGCCACCAATGCCGGCTGTACGGCGATTGACTCGGTTGAAATAGCCATTTCGCCCATCAACATCGAATTGAGCGTCGACACGGCGTTTCTGTGTCTGGGTGGCGAAGCGCAAGTGAACGTGGTCACCTTGACGCCCGCTAACGCCCAGGTCACCTGGTCGCCGTTGTTCAACATATCAATCGGTGCAGGCGGCCTGACGGTGAGCCTCAATCCGGATGAAAGCGCCTTGTACACCGCTTCAATTGCCACACCGGGCTGCACGCGTTCGGCTTCGGTGTGGGTGCAGGTAGACAGCCTGCCTGCCGACTTGAGCGTGTTGCCCGCAGACACCACCATTTGCCAGGGCTCCCTGGTGCTGCTCACCTCCAAGGTATTTGAACCGGCGTCTTTTCCCGGCATTGTGTTTGAATGGACCCCGCTGGCGGGGCAGGAGTCGGCCGACAGTTTATACAACTTAGTGGTAAAACCCTCGGATACCACTGAATACCAGCGCATCACCACCATTGGCGCCTGCATCGACACTGCGCTGGCGACGGTGAATGTGATACCGACAGCCAACATGAACATCACGCCGCAAGGCGCCATCGTGTGTCCGGGCGATACCATACGCCTGAACCTGACGTACGATCCGGGCGTAACCAACATCATGTGGATGCCTGAAAACGGCCTGAGCTGTTCGACTTGTGATAACCCGCTGGCCACCATTTTAAATACCACTTTTTACACGGTTACGGGCGAATCTTCAGGCTGCCCGGTATCGGCGGGGGTGGTCGTGCAAACCCACCCTTTGCCGGGATATGCGTTTCCGAACGACAGAAAACTGTGTTTGGGCGACACCCTGCGTCTGAATACGGTCAACGACCCCAATACAACTTATTCCTGGACTTCTACGGTGCCCGGTTTCGGCGTGCAAACGTCCCCGACGCCCATCTGGATACCAACTCAGGCCAATGCCACTTTTTTCCTGGACGCGGTTACGGTGAATGATTGTCGAGTGTTGGACACCTTTTCTGTAACCTACAGCAGCTCAACAATGGAGGCCTTTGGAGATACGACCATTTGCAGGGGCGCAACCGCAAAACTGACCGCCATTGCCAGCCAACCGGGTACGTTTACGTGGAACGACGGCCAGACGGGCTCTACCGTATTGGTCAGCCCAATCGGCACCACCACGTACACCGTGGAGTACAAATATGCGGGTGATTGTTTCTTGTACGACCTGGTCACCGTGTCTGTTCAGGGATCCGGGCCGGCGGTTACGTTTCCGCCAGACCGACAGCTTTGTCCGGGAGAAAGTACACCCCTGAATTCGACACCGGTGTTGGGTGCTACGTACACCTGGACTTCCCAGCCGGCGGGCTTTTCGTCGAACCTGCCGTCGCCTACAGTTAGTCCTACGGTAACGACAACGTATTTTGTCACTGCGGTTCAGGGTGTTTGTACCGAAACCGGAAGCGTGACCATTGTGCCGGCAAGCGCCACGGTGAATGCAAAACCCGACACGGCTATATGTGCAGGCGACGAATTGATGTTGTCGGCATCTGTTGCAGGAACCACTGGAGGTTCCTTTTCCTGGTCGCCCGGAGGCAAACCCGGCGCTTCCATCACGGTCATGCCCGATACAAGCACCACCTATATCGTGACCTATAATTATGGCGATGGCTGCAAGGCGTTTGACAGTGTAGAGGTGGTGGTGAATCCTGGATTTGACCTGAGCATCAATTCCACGCCCAATACCGACACCTTGAGTTTAGGCCAGGAGCTTGACCTGATGGCTGTGGTCAAGCCTTCGCAAAACACCAGCAATTTTGAATTTACGTGGACCGAGGTATTGCCCAACATGGAAGTTATTGGCACAGGCGAGATGATTACCTACATTCCTTCGATCAATCAGGACTCCATGATCAAGCTAACCCTGATCGCCGTGTCGCCTAATGGCTGCGAACAACGGGTTTCGCTCGATTTGTTGATTGTGCTGCCGGTTGTCAAATTCCCGAACGTGTTTTCGCCCAACGACGACACGTTTAACGACACGTTTAAACCTGCAGTCATAATAGGTGCCATTTTCATAGAGCAAATGGACATCTACAGCCGTTGGGGCCAAAAAGTGTTCACCAGCACCGATGTAAAAGCGGAATGGAACGGAGAAGCCGACGGCAAGCCCGCCCCTGCAGACGTATATATTTACAACATCCGCTATCGGCGCGGCGACGGGTCGTTGCAAGTGGCCCACG
>JBMOHO010000320.1:0-4414 GCA_049317805.1 Saprospiraceae bacterium | reverse complement strand
TCTCATGGTTGCCCCTCCGGAAATGGCTCTCGGTGAGGGGCTTTTTTTTTGTGGTTCGGGCGACCACGAGACGGGCGACCACGAGGGTCGCCCCTACGGAATTTCACAAACAAAATCGTGTTCGCTGAAGCTGTGATTATTTGACCGGCTCCCGTACATTTGCTCCATGCGTACGGGTATTTTCTTCTTGGTCTTTCTTTTTGCGCAGCCAACTTTGCGCGCGCAGGTGTTTATGCGTCCTCCTGACAATGCCGCTGCCCTCGGTATGGGCGGCGCATCGGTGGCCTACCCGGGCATGGACCTGGGTATTTCAAATGACGCCCAGCCGGCAAGAGGTGAGGGCTGGGGAATATACGCCGGCTCTGCCCTGCCTTATGGCCTGGCCGATTTTCAAACAGCGATTTTCCAGGCCTACGCGAAACTCGGGCAGGCCGATGCACTCAGCCTTGATGTGGTGCATTCGGGCATTGAGGTGTACAGCGAACAACGGTTTCGCTTGCGTTATGCGCGTCGATTGGGTGAAAAAATTTACCTTGGTGTCGGCGGCGAACTCCTGCGCGCCTCGGCCGATGAATATGGTGCCGCCAATACCTTTACAGCCGGCGTTGGTTTTTTAGCCAACCCATTGTCTACCCTCTGGATCGGCGGACAGTTGAACAACCCTTTTCAACAAGAACTGCAAGGCAGCACCTTGCCGACGGTGTTTAAGGTCGGCGCAGCCTGGAAGCCCTCCAAAGCTTTTGCCTTTACCGGTGAAATGGAGAAAGACCTGGAGCGCGATGCAGAGGTAAAATTCGGCATTCAATACCATCCCAACGACTTTCTGGTGTTCCGGGCCGGGGTGCGCACCCATCCGGGTCGGCCAAGCCTTGGCGCCGGGGTGCTCGTGTTTGACCATTTATTCATCGATTTTGGAGCTGAATGGCACACCACTCTGGGGTTTTGAGTTTTGAGTTTTGAGTTGTGAGTTGTGAGTTTTGAGTTTTGAGTGGTGAGTTTTGAGTTTTGAGTTTTGAGTGGTGAGTTTTGAGTGGTGAGTTATTGGTTTTGAGTTTTGAGTTTTGAGTGGTCACTTTTGGGTGTTTTTGCGGGCTTTTGAAAGGATAGATACGATTTCGAGGCTTTCTTGTTTCAATTCATATAGAGCGGGACTTTTATCCATTTCGGATTCTTCCAGAAACTCAAACCAAAACATGGTTTCATCTGCCTCTTCAATGGTAATGCTCAACCTGGCGTGAAATTCGGCTGGAGAACGTGCTCTGCAAGCCGCTCTGTAATTTGCGGCTGTAGAAGTGGCAGATTTAATCAGCTGATACCGCATCACCCTTGAAGCCGCCGTCTCAGGTATTCCCATTGCAAAATGCACGGACTTGACCGCCCAAGTTTTTGTACGGGCTTTGAAAACTTCCGAAAATTCCTCGTTTGTCATGCTCTTTGTTTTAACATGATTATTTTTGCTGCAAATAAAATATTTATTGTTTTACAAAACAAATAGTTTTAAAAAAAACTCAAAACCCACCACTCAAAACTCAAAACCCACCACTCAAAACTCAAAACTCACCACTCAAAACTCAAAACTCAAAACTCAAAACTCAAAACTCAAAAATGCATACAATTTGCGTCATCGGTTCCGGCACCATGGGAAACGGCATTGCCCACCTGTTTGCCCAAAACGGCTTCACGGTTAATATGGTGGACATCTCAGAATCGGCGCTGGAAAGGGCGTTACAAACCATTTCGGGGAATCTGGATCGTCAGATCAAAAAAGAACTGATCACAGAAGCCGATAAAACGGCCACACTCAGCCGTTTGCACACGTACACCAGCGTGTCTATGGGCGCAGCTGAGGCCGATCTGGTGGTGGAAGCCGCCACCGAAAACATTGACTTGAAACTCAGTATTTTCAGAGACCTGGACGCCACAGCGCCTGACCGGGCCATCCTGGCGTCCAACACTTCCAGCATCAGCATAACGCGCATCGCGTCGGTCACCAAACGGCCGGATAAAGTGATTGGCATGCACTTCATGAACCCCGTGCCGGTGATGAAATTGGTGGAAGTGATTCGAGGATACGCCACGTCGGATGCCGTGACCCAATCGATCATGGAACTCTCGCGCACCCTTGGCAAGATTCCGGTGGAAGTGAACGACTACCCGGGTTTTGTGGCCAACCGCATCCTCATGCCCATGATCAACGAAGCCATCTGCACGTTGTATGAAGGGGTGAGCGGGGTAGAAGGCATAGACACAGTCATGAAATTAGGCATGGCGCACCCGATGGGGCCGTTGCAATTGGCCGATTTTATTGGCTTGGATGTATGCCTGTCCATACTTCGGGTGTTGCACGACGGATTTGGCAACCCCAAATATGCTCCCTGCCCGTTGTTGGTGAACATGGTGATGGCGGGCAAACTCGGGGTGAAGTCGGGCGAGGGATTCTACACCTACGTCCCCGGATCCAAAGACCTGCTGGTGTCGCCCGGTTTCCGCAATTAACATTGGTACATGACGTTTGACGACATTTTGAACAACATCAGCCGGCAGCAGTTTGCCCCGGTGTATTTTCTGCACGGCGAAGAACCATACTTCATGGACCGCATTGAGCAGGCCGTGGAAGCACAAGCCCTGCCGGAGCCCGAGCGGGCGTTTAACCAGACCATTGTATACGGTAAAGACGCCGACGCCAAAAGCCTGCTCGACGTGCTGCGCCGATACCCCATGATGAGTGCCCGGCAATTGGTGCTGCTGCGCGAAGCGCAAGACATGAAAAGCCTGGCGGATCTGGAAAGCTACGTGTCGCAACCCATGCCTACAACCGTGCTGGTGGTGTCGTACAAACACAAAAAATACGACATGCGCACCAAATTTGGCAAAGCGCTGAAGGATCACGCGCTCGTGTTCGAGAGCAAAAAGCTCTATGACAACCAGGTGGCCGACTGGGTCAGCGCTTACTGCAAAGCGCGACGATTGTCGATAGATGCACCCGCAGCACAATTAATTGGCGAGTATTTGGGTGCCGATTTGGCTAAAATATCGAACGAACTCGATAAACTTGCGCTCAATTTACCGGCAGGCACTGCTGTGAATGCGCAGCACGTGCAGGACTACATCGGCATCAGCAAGGAGTACAATGTGTATGAATTGCAAAAAGCCCTGGCCATGCGCGACACCGAAAAAGTATTTCGAATAGCCCGTTTTTTTGGTGCCAATCCGCGCAAAAACCCGCTTGTGGTCACTATTGGTAGTTTGTTTGCCTATTTTTCAAAGGTGTATATGCTTCATTTCCTGAAAAATGTGTCGGATGCAGAAGCATTAAAAACATTAGATTTGCGTTCAGATTGGTTTTTAAAAGAATATAAGCAAGCGGCAAACCGTTATTCCCTGGCACAAACAGCGGCGATAATTGGCTTGCTGCACGAGTTTGACCTGCGTTCAAAAGGGGTAGATACCGACCTGACCAACACCAGTGAAGACGCCCTGATGACCGAATTGTTTTACAAGATTTTACACACCTGAAACTATGGCAACAGCCCCTTATACCGTGGTGCCCGGCGATACGCTGTATGGCGTGTCCAAGCGATTCAACATGTCGGTAGACGATATCCGCTCCATCAACAACCTCAGCAGCGATTCCTTGTCGGTCGGGCAAGTGATCCAGGTCAATGTTCCCTCCGGCTCGTTGCCCACCCCGCCTGCTCCCACCCCGCCTCCACCCCCTCGACCGAGTGCCCCGCCGCCCGCACCGCCCTCTGCCGCTTCCAGTGGTTCTTACACCACGTATTCGGTGCAAGCGGGTGACTCTATGTACAAAATTTCCCAAAAATTTGGGGTATCAGTGGATGCCATTATGGCTGCCAATGGATTACAATCGACGAACCTCACCATTGGTCAACCATTGCGGATACCAACAGGCTCAAGTGGCAGCACCCCGCAGCCACCGCCGGCCCCGCCCAGCCAGCCGAATCCGCCCAAGCCTCCAAGCCCCCCACCTTCTTCCTCCGGTGGCGGTACTGTATATACCGTACAACCCGGCGATTCGCTCTATAAAATCGGGCAGCAGTTTGGAGTAAGCCCGGAGGCCATCATGCAGGCCAACAACCTCGCCTCGCCTGCCCTGAGCGTAGGCCAGCAGTTGCGCATACCAGGCAGCAGTGGCGGTTCTACCCCGCCTCCTCAGCCGCCCCCTCCAACGCCAAAACCACCGGCACCGGGCCCGACACAACCCGGATCGGGCGGATACACCATGTATACAGTGGCACCCGGCGACTCTCTGTATCGGATCGGACAACAATTCGGGGTCAGCCCCGAGGCCATCTTGCAGGCCAATAACCTGAGCTCACCCGCCTTGAGCGTGGGCCAGCAGTTGCGCATACCAGGCGGCAGCGGAGGCTCTACCACGCCGCCACCACCAGAT
>JBMOHO010000319.1:0-4458 GCA_049317805.1 Saprospiraceae bacterium | reverse complement strand
CGGCTTACCCGGGCCGCCAAGATGTACAACTACGCCGTATTATACCTGGGCCAGCAACACATCATTGGCAACATCAGCAGCATCATGAACAGGGCGACTTTCGACATCATGTACGAACGCAGCAGCGCCGCTTTCAACAACGCCGAAATGGGCGACCTCATCGGTATTTTACAGGAATATTTTGGCCCGACCAAATTTACACTCACCAGCCTGCTGGCAGATGAAAAGATCAAATACATTCGGGCCATCACTTCGAGCAGTTTGCAACTGGCAGAGTCGAACTTCCGCAACGTATTCAACGACAATTACCAGCTCATCACGGGTTTGGTTAAAACCAGTCTGCCCCTTCCTGAGGCCTGGCGCAGCCTGTCCACTTATGTATTGAACGCCGATCTGGTGCATTTTTTTGAAAATAACGCCATACACGATACCCATACACTGCGTCGAATAGCCGACGACTTGAAACGCTGGAATATTCCGCTGACCGACGAAGAAACCATCCGGCACACCATCGGACTTCGGCTCGATCGGGAAATTGACATGCTGGATACCTACGAAACATCGCTTCCCCGTTTGCAATGGCTCAACAGTGTCATGGATATTTTGAACGACATGCAGATCAAGCCAGACCTTTGGAAAAGCCAAAACCGATTCTATCGACTCACTAAAGGGTATCGAAAGGGCACTTGGGTGTTTGCCAACAAAGATTGGCAACTGGCGTTTGAACGTTTGGCCGCCCAGTTGCGGGTACGCGTCTACAAAGAAGAGGGAATGGAAGCTTAACCCTGTAATCGTAACTTTTATCAAGCAATGAAGCAAACGGAAAATAATAAGCCAGAATCGGGAGGACGAAGTGGTCAGTGGCACAAACGGAAACACTGGAGCAACGTGAGGGGCGAAAATGCCTGGACCATGTTTAAAGTCATGGCCGAATTTGTAGATGGATTCGAAATGCTGAACCACATCGGACCCTGCGTATCCATTTTTGGTTCGGCCCGCCTCAAAGAAGGATCCGAATACTATGAACTGACGGTTCAAATTGCCACCCGACTGGCCGAAGAGGGCTATGGCGTCATTACCGGCGGCGGCCCGGGCATTATGGAGGCCGGCAACAAAGGCGTTTGGCTTCGCAACGGCACGTCGGTGGGCTTGAACATTGATCTGCCTTTTGAAAACAGCCACAACCCGTACATCGCGCCGGCATTCAACCTTAAACACCGGTACTTTTTTGTGCGCAAGGTGATGTTTGTGCGCTACGCGCAAGCCTTCGTGGTGATGCCTGGCGGTTTCGGCACGTTGGACGAACTTTTTGAAGTGCTGACGCTTACCCAAACCAAAACCATTTCAAGGGTTCCCATTGTGCTGGTGGGTACGGCTTTCTGGTCGGGCCTGCGCGACTGGATGCAGACCATGCTGGCCGAGCACATGCACACCATCCATCCGGACGACACCAGTTTGTTTCACTTGACAGACGACCCCGAGGAAGTGATCCGCATCATCAATACTTTTCACGCGGATGCAGATGAGCGCGGTTTGACTACAAATTTTGACTTATAATATTAAGGTCAACTGCTTACTTTTGCCTGAAAGCCGAATATCTTATGAGACAATTTTTCGCATTTGCTCTTTTGGTCCTTTGCGCAACCGCGTGGACCTGCACCTCCAACAAGTACAACCCCGCTGCATTGCCCGATAAACAGCTATGCTTCGGCGATGGCGGTGGGGTAGTAGGCAAAGAAAACAGATATATTCTGCTGGAAAACGGACAACTGTTTTACAGCAAAATGGAAGGCGCGCCAGTGGCCCTTGCCGGATGCAAAGCCAAAACAGCAGAAGACCTTTTTAAACGTGCCGACGCCATCTTGTCGGCCAACCGCGTCATGATGGCCCCTGGAAACACCTATGAATTCCTGGAATTGCGCGCCGACGGCAAAGTCAAGCGGATAGCCTGGGACAACAAAGTGCAGGCCAAAGACCCGGAGCTAAAGGCATTCTATGACGAAGTGAAAGGGGTGGTGAAAGAGTAAGCGCAGTGCGCAAGCATTTTTTCCCTACATTTGCTTCCATTGTAAAACTAACTTCTGTTGCCATGCGTGTTGCTCAACACTCCAAGGCGCTCATGCTGTTGAGCGCACTCTCTTTTTTATGTTGGTGTGCCTGCACTTCAGGCCCCACCGAAAAGCCCCAATCCGCTCCGGCGGCCACTACAGATAAGGTGTTGCTCGACACCTTTGCCGACCTGCAAATCCTGCGCTACGAGTTGCCCGGTTGGGAATTGCTTAGCCTGCGGCAAAAAACCTTTATCTATTACCTTTCTGAAGCTGCTTTGGCCGGACGCGACATCATCTACGACCAGCACTGCAAACACAACCTGACGGTGCGCAAAACCCTCGAAGCTGTGCACAGCAGCTACAAAGGCGACCGGAACAGCACAGACTGGAAAGCTTTTGACACTTACGCCAAACGCGTGTGGTTCAGCAACGGCATTCACCACCACTACAGCGAAAGCAAAATACTACCCACCTTCCCGGCTGAGTATTTCAAGTCGCTGCTGGCTGGTACCGATGTGAAATTATTGCCCCTGCAACCCGGCGAAACCGCAGATGCCCTGGCCGCCAGGCTGAATCCGGTGATGTTTGACCCAACCGTATTGGCCAAACGCACCAGCAAAGAAGAAGGCTCCGATGTAGTACAAGGTTCTGCAGTTAATTTTTACGAGAACGTCAGCGCCAGCGAAGTCGATGCGTATTACAAAAGCCAACTGAAGGCTGCTGGGCCCAATGCACCCATGGTGGGATTGAACTCCAAACTGGTCAAAAACAACAACACACTCGAGGAAAAAGTGTGGCGGGCAGGCCCGGGCAACATGTACGGTGCCGCCATCGACAAAATTGTGGAAAACCTGGAAAAAGCCATCCCTTTTGCTGAAAACGAGCAACAAAAAACCGCCATTGGCTTGCTGGTGGAATTTTATAAAACCGGCGACCTGAAAAAATTTGACGCCTACAACATCGCCTGGGTGAAAGACACCGAAAGCGCGATTGACTTCATCAACGGCTTCATTGAAGTGTACCACGACCCAAAGGGCTACAAGGCCGATTTCGAGTCGGTCGTGCAGTACAACGACCCCGACGCCACCCAAAAAATGGCCGTAGTCAGCAAAAATGCCCAATATTTCGAAGACAACAGCACCATACCGCAGGCCTATAAAAAAGCCAGCGTGCAAGGCGTATCGTACCGCGTGATCAACGTAGCCATGGAAGGAGGCGACTGTGCGCCCTCCACGCCGATAGGCATCAACCTGCCCAACTCCAACTGGATACGCACCGATCATGGTTCCAAATCGGTGAGTCTCAACAACATTGAAGACGCATACGGCAAAGCGGGCGGCGCCTTGGCTACCCAGGAGTTTGCCCACGACCCGGAAGAAGTAGACATGTCGAAAAAATACGGAGAAGCCTGTGGCAAAATGCACACTGCCCTGCACGAAGTGATTGGCCACGCCAGCGGCCAGCTTAAACCCGGTATGCCCGAGCCCAATGTGACCCTCAAACAGTACGCCAGCACCCTTGAAGAAGGCCGGGCCGATCTGGTGGCGTTGTATTTCATGCCCGATCCCAAACTCGTGGAATGGGGTCTCCTGCCCGACACCTTAGCTTACCGCGCGGAGTACGACTACTACATCCGCAGCGGCCTCATGCAGCAGTTGCGCCGCATCAAACCGGGTGAAAACCTGGAAGAAGACCACATGCGCAACCGCCAGCTCGTGTCTGCCTGGGCCTTTGAAAAAGGCAAGGCCGACGGCGTCATTGCCCGAGTAGAACGCGACGGCAAAACCTATTATGACATCAAGGACTACGGCAAACTGCGTACCCTCTTTGGCCAGTTGCTCAGCGAAATCCAGCGCATCAAATCGGAAGGCGACTTCAATGCTGCCCGCGCATTGGTGGAAAACTACGGCGTCAAAACCGACGCGGCCCTGTGTACACAGGTGCGCACGCGTTATGCAGCGCTGCCCACCAAGGCGTATAGCGGATTCGTCCAGCCTAAACTCGTGGCGGTTAAAGGTGCCGATGGCAACATTACCGATGTGAAAGTGGAAGTGGAGACTGATTTTGTGCAACAAATGCTGCGCTATGGAAAGGAATACGGTTTTTTGCCAGTGGAAAATTAGCATAACATACTGACAAACTCATATTGGCGGTTAACAGTAACGACACAAAGTGGCTGTTAACCGCCACTGTTTTTTTTGAACAAAAGCAGCCTTATTCTAATTTCTGTTGTAATGTCTTTTCACGCCAAAACAATACGGAATCTTATCGGAGACGATCGGCTGGAAGAAGCCATCGAAATGCTGATTGGTCATTTGGAAGAAGACGATGCCCGGCACGATTTATACGATCAAACGATCCTGTTAAAAGGCCGGCTCAAAGACTTCAAGAAAAAAGCCAATGCCGG
>JBMOHO010000318.1:0-4462 GCA_049317805.1 Saprospiraceae bacterium | reverse complement strand
ACGACTAACAGACTAACGACTAACAGACTAACAGACTAACGACTAACAGACTAACGACTAACAGACTAACGACTAACAGACTAAAAAAAGGCTTAACGGAGGACTTCGCGGGCGATGACCAGTTTCTGGATTTCAGAAGTGCCTTCGCCGATGGTGCACAGTTTGGAATCGCGGAAGAATTTTTCGACAGGAAAGTCTTTGGTGTAGCCATAGCCGCCGTGGATCTGGATGGCGTCGGTGCTCACTTCCACACAGATTTCAGAGGCGTAGTATTTGGCGATGGCCGACTCCTTGGTCACCTTTTTGCCAGCGTTTTTAAAATCGCCTGCCTGGCGGGTAAGCAGTTCAGCAGCTTCGATTTTGGTGGCCATGTCGGCCAATTTAAAGCTGATGCCCTGAAAATTGGCGATGGGTTGACCAAATTGCTGGCGCTCTTTGGCATATTTAACCGAGGCCTCGTAAGCGCCTTTGGCGATGCCGAGCGACAAGGCGGCAATGGAGATGCGGCCGCCGTCAAGGATTTTCATGGACTGGACAAAACCTTCGCCTTCGTTGCCCAACATTTGGCTTTTGTGTACGCGGCAGTTGTCAAAAATCATTTCGGCTGTTTCGCTGGCGCGCATGCCGAGTTTGTTTTCTTTTTTGCCCGCCCGGAAGCCCGGGGTTCCGCGTTCTACAATGAATGCCGACATGCCGTGGCTGTCGAGCAGTTCGCCGGTGCGCACAATCACCACAGCCACATGGCCGCTGATGCCGTGGGTAATCCAGCATTTGGTACCGTTGATGATGTAATCGTCGCCGTCTTTCACGGCCACACATTGCATGCGGCCAGCGTCCGAACCGGTATTGGGCTCGGTGAGGCCCCATGCGCCAATCCACTCGCCCGTAGCCAACAGGGGCAAATACTTGCTTTTTTGGGACTCATTGCCAAAAGCCATGATGTGGCCCGTACACAACGAATTGTGCGCCGCCACACTCAAACCAATGGAACTGCACACTTTGGTGATCTCTTCAATTACGGTGATGTACTCCTGATAACCCAGGCCGGAACCCCCGTATGCCTCGGGCACCAACACACCCAGAAAGCCGTGTTCGCCCAATTTATGCATTAAATCGACGGGAAAATGCTGTATTTCGTCCCACTCCATCACATGCGGACGAATGTGTGTTTCTGCAAATGCGCGTGCGCTTTCCCGGATAAGTTGTAGATTGTCAGTGAGTTCGGCAGTTTGAACCATGATCTGGTGGATATGATTGTTTGTTATTAGGATGTCTACTCTTTACAAACAGGACAGCATAGGCATTTGTTTGAAGAAAGTGATTCACAAAGTTAGTCTTTTTCAATTTGAAAATCAAAATATTTTTCTGTAAGATGAAAGAAAACTTTTAATTTTAGCGAAAATTTGCTATTTTTTTTGTTTTTATTTTGCAGGCAACGTCAATTCAGCTTGTTATGCCTGTTTTGCCTACTCAAAGGTTTTGATTGCAATGGGGTTATACAAACCAGTTGGCTTTATGCAACCCATTTGCAATTTTTTAGTCATTGTTTCGTTCATTTAGTGTTTCAACTACCTACTGCTTTTCATATGATTCGTGCAATCTTACTTCCCATTTGTATTTTTTTTATTACAATAAGTGCCGTTTTGGCGCAAAATCCGAATAAAATAACGATAAAAGGCAAGCTGGTGGATACCACAGGTTCCGAAATCGTATTGCCCACCGTGATGTTGCTCAATCCGGCAGATTCTACCCTCATCAATTTTACCCGGGGCGACGAACAGGGTTCCTTCGTGTTTAAAAACGTGCCGAATAAGCCGTATCTGCTGAAGGCCACTTTTATTGGCTACATCCCGCTGCAGGTGTACCTTCCGGCCTCCGGATCACCGGAAGTGGATCTGGGCAACCTGGGCATGAAGATGCTCAACGAACAGTTGATGGAAGTGGTGGTGCGCACCGCCAAATCGACCCTCAGCATTCGGGGCGATACGGTGGAATACGATGCCTCTTCCTTTAAGGTGCCGCCGGGCTCAACCGTCGAAGACCTGCTGCGCCGCCTGCCAGGTATTGAACTCGACGCCGATGGCAACATCAAGGCACAGGGGCGAGATGTGAACCGGGTGTACGTAGACGGCAAAACCTTTTTTGGCGATGACCCCAAGGCCGCCACCAAAAACCTCGGTGCCGAAACCATCTCCAAGGTACAGGTGTACGATGAAGCCTCCGAGCAATCAAAACTAACGGGTGTAGACGACGGCAAGGAAGAAAAAGTGATGAACCTGGAACTCAAAGACGAGTTCAAAAAAGGCAGTTTCGGCAAAATTACCGGCGCAGTGGGCACCGAAGAGCGCTGGGCCGCCCGTGGCAACTACAACCGCTTCAATGAAAAACAACAACTTTCGTTCATCGGATTTGGCAACAACATCAACGAAACCGGTGTCAACTGGGAAGATTACGGCGAGTTCAAGGGCCAAAACGCCTTTAACGGCTATGATAACGGCGATTTCGGGTTTGAAAATGGCGGCCGTTACTGGTATACAGACGGCGGTGACGATTCGCCGCTCAACAACTTCGACGGCCGGGGTTTTACCGAAAACTATGGCGGCGGCGTGAACTACAATTTCGACAACAAAAAAACAAAGTTTAACGCCAATTACTTCTACAACCAAACCGACCTGAACTTTCGCGAATATTCTACCCGGGAAAACTTTTTGGAAGAAGGCGTTTTTTCCAACGCCGACACCACCCGGCAAGATGAGTTTCGAAACCGCCATGGTTTCGCTACCCGCATAGAACAGGAAATTGATTCCAGCAACACGATCATTGCCAAAGCAAACCTGAGCATCCGCAAAAATGACCGCGAACAACAACTCAGCCAGTATTTTACCGACAACCTCGACGATCCGATCAACCGCCTGCTCTCCGTCAACGAATCATTGACCAACACCACCGACCTCACCAGTGCCGCCATTTACCGACACCGTTTTCAAAAGAAAGGCCGCAGTTTTGCCATGAGCGCCGGGTTTAACCAAAGCATTGCCGACGGGGAAGAAAACCTGCGTTTTCAAAACCTCTTTTTCGAAACGGAAAACCAGTCTAAAACCTTTGAGCAAAATGCCGATACCAAAAACGACACCCGGCAAATCAAATCGAGCCTCCTGTACACCGAACCATTGTCCAAAAAATGGTTTTGGGAGTCGTTTTATAATTTTAGCCAAACCAACAACCAAACAGACCGCCAGGTGAGCGACCCGCTCAACGGGGGAGCGCGCATTGACAGCCTCAGCATTTTCTACGACAATGATGTGCTGTACAATCGACTGGGCACGGTGCTTCGTTATGCGTATGAAGGACTCAATATCGGCGTGGGTCTTGCCGGGCAACAGCTGAATTTGAACGGTGACTATGCTCGCGGGGAAGGAGAGACGGCCCTGGCTGATCCGATTCGACTCGACTTTTTTAACATGATTCCGCACCTCGGGATCGATTATGAATTTACCAACAACTTTTCCGCAGACGTGGAGTACAGCTACAGCGTTTCGGAACCCGGTTTCCGCGACCTCCAGCCGGTGGCCATCATCACCAATCCGCTGTATGTCCGCCAGGGCAATCCAAACCTGGAACCCGAGCGCGCGCACAGTTTTAATCTGGGTCTGTATTACTGGAATCCGGCCACGTTTGCCAATTTTGGCATCAGTTCCAATTATAATCTCTTTGACAACCAGATCGTCTACAACCAAACCATTGAACTGATCGACACGGTGGGCCTGCGCACCACCACCACACCCGGCAATACAGACGGGGGGAGCCGCTACAACGTATGGATGTGGTCGAGCTTTCCGATTGTGAAAACCAAACTGACCATGAACCTCAATGGCGGACTCGACGGCAACGTGGCCCCTGCTTTTGTGAATGAGGTAAAAAACGAGACCCGCAGCAACGGCATCGAGTTCGGTGTACGCTTCAACTATACGCCCAGCAGCAAACTGGTGTTCAACGCCGGTTATCGGCTTGGATACGACGACATCCGCTACTCCATTCAAACGGATCAAAACCAGAAAATTTACAACAACAACGCCAATGCCGGCATCAAATGGGAGTTCATCCCCAAAACATTCCTCGAAAGCAACTTCAATTACAACGCCAACCGCAACGACCAGACCGGATTTGAACAAAATATACCTTTGTGGAACGCATCAATCCGGCGCCTTTTTGGCCCTAAAAACAAAATTGAAGCCCGCATCGCCGCTTTTGACCTCTTGAACCGCCGGGTCAGCGTCTCCCAACGCGCTACCCAAAACTACGTCATCACCACCGTAACCGAAACCCTCGCTCAATACTTCATGCTCAGCGTCAGCTACAACGTGCGCGGCTTTGAAAACAATTTGAAAAAGGGGGGAGGGTTTTGGTGAGTTTAGGGGTTGAGGAGTTTAGGGGTTGAGGAGTTTAGGGGTTGAGGAGTTTA
>JBMOHO010000317.1:0-4474 GCA_049317805.1 Saprospiraceae bacterium | reverse complement strand
ACAATCGGACGACCATCCTGTGCATGGGGAATATGGGGCAACGCATCGGGTGGCGTTTCACGGCTGAACAGCTCAAATGTCACGCCGTTTTTCACCACTTCCACGTGTGGGTGTACTGCCGATTTGTGCTGCCGGAGCCCTTCAGAGGTGACCAGGACGGTGTCGACCAAAGGTAAAAAAGCAGCTTCCTGCCTCGCACCGTGTTTGTTTAGCCATTCTGCGGCACCAATTTCATCGTAGCAATAATACACCAGGCGGCGTTCGTTCAACCGGCCCGCCAAATAGCGCCCGATGCCCGGATTGAGCGCATTGATGACCACAGGGTTTTGCATACCGAGCTTTTTTGTGGCCTTTCGGATGCTGCGGCCGCTCATCAGTGCATTTTGGCGGTTGATGCGCTCGTAAAGGGTTTCGTCTTTCAAAAAATTGACCGGTATGATGGGCGGCAAGGTCAATATTTGCAGCGATCCGCCATAAGGCGAATGTACGGTTCGCAGGCGCGAGCGCAGGCCAATCATCTGCCGCCAATCGCAATCGGTCTGTTTACCCCGGAGGCTTTGAACAAAATCTTTCCACGTGTATGCATAATCAACATACAAGATGCGGTGGTCTTTCGCCATGCGGAGCATCAGCTCCACCGTCGATTTCATGTAATTTCCTTCCCAGGCAGTGAAGGCGTGGCAGATAATATCCATATGGATTGATTGGTTTCGGCGCTAAGTTCCGAATGGATTTCGTAATCTGAATTGGGTATATTGTGCATTACAAAAAACGAGCCAATTTGCCTACAATACAACAAAAATATTATTTGTTTAGCTTTTGAGCAAAATGGCTTAAATTGCATCAAATTTGAACAACATGCACGAAGAAACGGCCTTACTGGAATCTCCTGTGCTCAGCGCAGTGGGCTACTTGGATGCCGAAGCGCATTCCAAGTCTAAACACGAATACCACAACGGCAAGCTGATTGAAATGGCTGGCGCAGATTATTACCACAATAAAATCAAATTGGAATTAGCGCTCCTCATAGAACGATTCCTGCGCGCTTCCAATTTGCCCTTTGAAACCCTGGACAGCGACATGAAAACCTGGTTTCCGGCAAAAAATAAATTTGTGTACCCGGACTTGACCGTGCTGCAAAAACCGCCACAGTTTTTTGTTACGGAAAGTGGTCAGGTGCGCCGCGACGCCCTGGTGAACCCCATGCTGATCGTGGAAGTTCTTTCTCCGGAAACCGCAGGGTATGACAAAGGTGAAAAATTTGAGTTGTACTGCTCCTTAGACAGTTTTCGGGAATACGTGCTCGTGGAACCCGAAACCCCCTGGGTCAAAACCATTTTCATAGAAGACGCCGCCAACGGAATTCATCGGGTAAAAACGGTGACCGACCCAAACGAGTCGTTTTATTTGCACACCATCGGATGCTCCATTGTGCTGGGCGATTTGTACAAAGCGGTGGAAGGCGTTGAAACGCCCACAGCGATTGTTCCGAAATAAATTCCTGAACAATCGCTGTGCAATGCAGTCGAAATCTTTCCCACCCGCCTGTTTACGGATAGGGTTTACTTGCTCTTCCAGTTTTTGTCGGCTTGCTGGAGCAGGCGTTGCTCGTCTTTGTTCCAGGAGGTGAGGGTGTTGTTTCCCCAGCTGTTGTAGAACAAATACAGTTTGCCGTTGAGTATTTTGTAGGTCAACGGGTTGACGCTCACCAACTCGCCCGTGCTGCCCATGGCGTATGCGCACCAGCCGCCGTATTGGGGTTCGTATTTTGTCGGATTGTCGTTGAACGCCTTCTGGTTTTCTGCCGTTTCAAAATAATAAGTGGCTTTGCCCTGTTTGGCCGTGATGGCTGCGTTGCCTTTTTTAGGGGCACCTTTGAAGTAGCTCACCGGGTCGTAACCGAGGATGCCGACACCTTTGGAATTGAGGTTCAGGTTTTGTGCGGAAGCAGCGGTGATGGCGGCAAAAAAGGCGACGAGAAACAGTATTTTTTTCATGGTGTAGTTGTTTGTTGAATTTGATGGGGCAAAGGTGAGGGGCTTATTGGAAACGAAAGGTTACGCAGCAGACATTTGAGTCGTATAATAGAGACTGTTCAAAATTTTGTCTCAGGTGAAAAAAGTACGATCTTTTCACCAAATCTACACAGCACACAATGAAATCCAAGAAGAAAGAAGATTTCGACCATCAAACGTCTTGCTGCATCTCCATATACTTTGGCTCGCTTGGACGTTTGATGGTCGACAAAGAGGTCTAAAAAATAACCTTGATACAAAAATCTGAACATACCCTCATGGGATAGAATAAAATAAGAGATGCGTTATCTTTGCACCAAGCATTCACCAAATGACTATCCATTCAACAAAATTTATCTTTCCTGAATGACCAATCCAACCCTCCTTCGCTCCCTCCTCGCCTCCGCCCGCACCGCCGAGGCTCTGGAACAACTCAGCACCTGGGCGCAAACCCAAAGCCCCGTGTGGCGTCAAGCGTCCCTGCTGCTTCAGGCCTCCTGGGCCAGTAACGAACAACAAGCCAACCGAGGCCTCATCGCCAACGAAGAAGCGGATCGAACCCGCAACCGCATCACTGCCGGTGCGCTGGGCTTGATTGACGAAATCGAAAGCGGTGCCTCTGCACCCAAGGCCGTGCTGGAAGGACTGCAAAAGCAGTTTCTGACGGAGCAGGTGCAAGCCGTGATGCAGGGTGGCAATGTGGCAGACCTGCGTGGCAGCAACATCCACGTGCAGGGCAGCCAGGATGTGGTGATCGGGTCGGGGAATGTCATCACCAAGAAGAAGATAGCAGGGCTGGCGCGCGGGCAGTTTTTTGCGTTGGTGCTGGGTGTGCTCGTGTTGATCGTCGGGGGGTATTATGGCATTGGGGCGCTGCAAAGCGGACAGGAGTCGGCGTATAGTTCGCTTCAGGAAATCCACAAAGAACTCAAGCTGCGTGGCAATTTGGATGCGGAAGTCAACAAACGCCTGGAGGCCAATAAAGCCGAAATAGAAAAATGGCTGTCAGAAGGCATGGCTGCGCTCAAAAACAAGGACTACGCAACAGCGGTGTCGTATCTGGAAAAGGTGGCTGAACAAGCACCCTTAGCCACCGTGCGCCAAAACATAGCCTACGCCTACGAGCAACTCGGCAATGCCGATAAAGCCCGGGAAAATATGGAAGCCGCCAAAAAAATCAACCCGAATATTCAGACGGGGAAGTCTTATGCGCAATTGAAGGGGAAGCGGATTAATTTGTTGGCGCCGGAGAATGGGGGCTCCATCCTGGCCTCTTCTGGCAGTCACATGCAGAAACTGGTGGACGGAAGCGACTATCAAGAAATATACTCCAACAATGACTTTGCCGTATGGGGCTTTAAAGACAAGCGTTCGGCCACTTTCAACCATTTTACATATCTAGTGCCTGGCAGCAGTAATAGTCAATTCTTGGTAGTTGAGTTAGCGTACAGTAACGATTCGCCTACTGGGCAGTTTACCCCCATCGGACGGTTTGAGTTGGAAAACGCCCTGCTTACCGAAACGCCATTTCAGGAAATCAACTTCCCAGCGGTCACCGCCAAATACTTTAAAATGCAACTGCGAGAGCAGTCGCCCAACGGATTTTCCTACGAGGTACGGCTTATGGGCGAGCTACAATAAACCCCCAACCATGACCACCAAAACCATTTTCCTCAGCAGCCTGCTGGTGTCAGCCGCCTGCCTTTCTGCGAGAAAGAAAAGTCATACCCCGTGCAGGAGATAGCCCGCAACAACGCCATTGTATGACCGACATGCTTCCTCCCCGCCTTCATGTGCTACTCGCCTCCCAGGCGCCCGTTGGCATCGTCATCCGGCGCGGCCCTTCCAGGCAGTATTGCACTTTGTTGTGGAACCGGCAGACCGACTCCTTCACCTTGGGCCAATGGCTCAAAGGCCGCATTTACGAACACCGCTCCGACTTGTCGCCGGACGGAAAACATTTTCTCTATTTCGCCATGAACGCCCGGCGATCCCATAAGGGGCCTATGTCCTGGACGGCCATCTCGCGCGCGCCGTACCTGAAGGCCATTGCCTTGTATGGCGATGAAGAAACCTGGCTCGGAGGCGGGCTTTTCCTCGACGACAAAAACTATTTCGTGAACGGCGGCGCTTTTTTCCACACGCTCCGGGAATCGAAGGAGGTCGTGATGAAAAAACCCGACCCTAAAGCGCCGGTGGTCTCTATACAGGAGGCGATGCAGCATGCCAAATACCCTATGACCGGCGACCTGGGCGTGTATTGCCATCGATTGGAGCGGGATGGTTGGTCGCTCGCCACGAAAGAATCGGAAAACCACTTCGCGTTCGAGAAGCCTTTTGGACGCAATTGGATGTTGAGGTCGCTGGTAAGCCAAGGATCGTCTAAGGAAGCAGGCAAATCTTCAACCTGGAGCGAATATTCCCTGTTACACTTCCCTACACAAGCGGTGCAGCACTTC
>JBMOHO010000316.1:0-4496 GCA_049317805.1 Saprospiraceae bacterium | reverse complement strand
AAAAGGATGAAATCATCGCGGAGAAGGATGAAATCATCGCAGAAAAGGAAGAAATCATCGCAGAAAAGGATAAATTGCTGATGGAAGAGAAGAAACGTGCTGAAGAAGAGAAGAAGCGTGCTGAAGAAGAGAAGAAGCGTGCTGAAGAAGAAATTCAGAAAAATCTTGAATTGCAACGGCAAATCGAAGCGTTAAAAAAGCAAATCAAGCCTTAAAACCGAGAACAATCCACTGCCCATCATGGAATAATAAAGATAAAAAGAGCATGTGAGCATGCAACATTATATACCACTTGTCCTTTGGCGAAAAAGACGCCAACATTGAAGCATTGGGCGAAGCGCTGACGGCTTCTCAACAACAAATAGCACTGGCCAAACAGCAAGAGGAAAGCGCTGGAGGAAGTCAGGCAGATTTTAGGCTCAGGGTAATCCTTGCTTTTTCTAACTGGCCTTACGCTTCCTTTTCACTTTCCTGCCCCCCTTCGCGCTCCAGCGCATCCAACAACCACACCTTCATCCAGGCATCCTTGAAATCAAACCAGTCTTCGCGGACTACGGAGTCTTCCACGGCCGTGCGGAAGTACCGAAAAGGCTTTTTGCTGTGCAGCGCCTCGCTCAGGTGGCGCTTCAGGTGGTCGTCTTGTATGGTTTGCACAAACGTTTCCATGATGAGAAAAGACTCTTTGGGCTCCGGCGGCGCCAAGGTGATGTAGGCCTCGGGATCAACGTCAATTTTGATGCGGGCTTCGTCTATCAATGCCTGGTATTCACTGCCTTCCCAGCGTTTGGGATCGGGATGCGAGATCACTTCGTTGCTGGTGCGGTGCAGGTATACAATGTCGCCCTGGTCTATGAGGTCTATGATTTCCCAAAGGATTTCTTCTGACATAAATGGAATTTTCCCTGCAAAAATGCACGTTTTCTGGCAATATTTTGCAGCCAATGCAACACGTTACTTTTCCATGGCCATTTTCCGCAGGTCATTGGGCAGTTTTTCGATGGCATAGCGCAAGGCCGTGCGGGGCATCACCGACTTGTGCTGCATCACAAACTCAAAAACACTTTCGGGATGCGGTTTGGACGCTTCTTTCAACATCCACCCGTAACCTTTTTGCACCAGATCATCCTGATCGGTCAGGAGCAGTTCGGCTACCTGCACTATGTCTGTCCAAAAATGCCCTCTTTTGGCTGGCACAACCAATGAAACCGCCGCCGCACGCCGCATCCAGCGGTTGTCTGAGCGCGCCCACTTATGGAGTTCAGCTATGTACGCCGGATGCATTTGAATAAACGTGCCGATGCTGTGGTTGCACAGCGCGTCGCAGTTGGCCCAGTTGTTCACGTATTGGCCTACCCAGCGTTCAAACACCTCAAAATCAGCGGGTTTGTACTGTTTTCGGAGGGCATAAGCCCAGTCGCAAGCGATGTGGCCTTCTTCTACAAAACCGGATTGCCAGAGCGTTTCACACAAATCGAACACCTCTTGTTTGGACTTGCCAGCCATTGTTTTAAAGTAGGCTTTGGCGATGTCGTGCACCACCGCATTTTTCACGCCATAAAAGCGCACGGCCTCTTTGAAAAAGCGCTCACCGGCAGCTCGCGTGGATGCATCGCCGCAATGGATCAGTTCTTCCCGGATCTCTGTAATGATGTTTTCCATGGGCATTCTTTGTTAGCACACGCAGGGCTGTGCACATGCAAATGTACAAACCATCACCCGGCCAACACTTCCGTCCGCTTCAGCGTGTAGCCTTTATCCCCGCTCAGCATGCCCAAAAAGTGGTTGAGGCCCGTCCACTTCGCGTCGTCAAGGGCATAACTGATGTTCTTTCTAAAATAGGCCTCCAGATCGAAGCCAGGTATGGTGGGCAAAATCTTGATCAGTTCGGGTATGTGGTCCATGCCGGCTTGCAGGGCCTCGTTGAACTGCTGCACAAATACCGGATCAAGCGGTTTGCGGCTCACCCAGGCGGCGAAAACAAACGGCAGGCCCGTCCAGTCCATCCAGGCTTCACCTAAATCATACACAAACGGATAGCGCGCATCCAACCCAATGGTGCGGTCGCCAATGACCACCGCGGCCGTGTCGCCGCCAATACGTTGTTCGAAGCCCGGCGCGGCGGGTTCAAACACCACATCTTGTTTCCAATACGATTGAAACAGCATTTGCACCAGTGCTACAGAGGTGCGCGAGTGGAAGTCGAGCAACACGCGCCGGACATCCGCCAACGGCCGCTCGGCGTACAGACAAACGGTTTTGACCGCTCCGACCGAACCGATGCAGTAATCGGATACGAGGTACACCTCGTCCATGTCCGGAATGACCGCCACGGGCGTGAGCACCAGGTCGGCTTCGTTGGCCAGCAGCTTGCGCGCACACTCGGACGGAATGTCGAGGCTCAATTCAAACGCATCGGCGGGCAGGCGTTTGTACAGGCCGTAAATAAAGGGTTTGGTGTTGAGGTAGCTGACGGCAGCCAGGCGCACAGGTGTCATACCGTCAGTTGAGCATGAACAAGGTGACGCGTGTCGTTTTCCATCAGGAAATGGAAATGCCCATTGTGCAGCTGCACCTGGTAACAGCCGGTGTTGGCGTGTGGCACGTGCTCCATGTATTGCAACGACTCTTTCTTCATGAGGGCCACCATGCAGCGCAACGTGCGGCCGTGGGTGCATACCAGGATGTTTTTTTCGGTGCGCGTTTCCAGCCAGTTTAGAAAAAGCTGCACCCGTTTGGCCAGTTGGTTGGCCGTTTCGCCACCGGGCAAGGCGGCGTCAAAATTGCCCTTGTGCCATTCTTCAATCATGCGGCGGTACACCCCGATGCGTTCGGCGGTGGAGGGAAGGCCTTCGTGTGTCCCCCACGATATTTCGTTGATTTCCGGCATTTTTACCCACGGTTTATCGCTCCCTTCGAGAAACGGTGCCAGGGTTTCCTGCGAACGGCGGAGGGCGGAGGTCACGAACAGGTCGAAGGGTTGGTCGCGGTAAAACGCATGAAACGATTGCGCTTGCCAACGGCCCGTTTCGTTGAGGCTGGTGTCTACGCCGCTGCCTTGCACAATGCCCAAGCGGTTGTACTCCGTTTCGCCGTGGCGGATGAGGAAAATGTTCATGTGAATGGATTGTATCAATTGGCGTTGTGTACCGGATGATCAGTTTTGGATGACCGGCAGTTCCATGTAGCCACGCCATTGTTTGTCGTCTTCAAACACTTCGTCGGTGTAATCCTGCAACACGTTGTACAGCGTATCCCGTTCAATGGGTCGGCGGCCTACGCGCCGGATCATGTCCACCAGTTCGCGGGTGCTGAGCGTGGGATGCTGCTCCTCGGAGCCAGCCATGGAGTATATTTTGGTGGTGTCGTCTATGGTGCCGTCCAGGTCGTCTACGCCAAAAGCCATCGACATTTGGGCCACCGTTCGGCCGATCATGGGCCAATAGGCCTTCAGGTGGTCAAAATTATCCAGGTAAATGCGGGCCACGGCGTAATTGCGCAGGTCTTCCACCGTGGTGCCTTCGGCGATGTGGCTCATCTGGTTGTCCTGGTTGCGGAATTTCAGGGGAATAAACGTTTGAAACCCGCCGGTTTTGTCCTGCAATTGGCGCAAGCGCTCCATGTGGTCTATCCGGTGGAAGAACGATTCGATGTGGCCGTACAGCATGGTGGCGTTGGAGCGCATGCCCAGTTCGTGCCACACCTCATGGATGCGCAGCCACTGTTCGGCGTTGCATTTGTCGGCGGCTATTTGCTCGCGGATGTCCGGGTGGAATATTTCCGCGCCGCCGCCGGGCAGGCTGTCTACACCGGCTGCCTTGATCATGCGCATGCCGTCTTCGTAGCTGACTTTCGCCTTTTTAAAAATGTAGTGAAACTCCACCGGCGTGAGCGCTTTCACGTGCAATTCGGGGCGGTGCGCTTTTATCTTGCCAAAAAATTCGAGGTAAAACGGCAAATCATACTGCGGCAACACCCCGCCCACAATGTGCACCTCGGTGACCGGCTGGCCGTCGTATTGGCGCACGATGTTCATCATGTCCTCCATGGTGTACTCCCAGGCTTCGGCATCCGCGCGCTGTTTGATCAGGCGCGAATAGGAACAAAACTTGCAGTCGTACACGCACAAATTGGTGGGTTCAATGTGAAAATTGCGGTTGAAATACGTCCGGTCTCCATTCTTCCGCTCCCGAACGGCATTGGCCAATACCCCCAAATAAGACAGCGAGCCATGTTCATACAGGAAAAGCCCCTCTTCCGGCGTGATCCGCTGCCCTTCCATCACTTTCTCCGCTATTCGGCGGTGCTCCTCGCCCAAATTCGGGTCCATCATTACCGTATCCAACGATGCCAATGCTTGCATATTTTTGCTTTTTTATTAGAAACAAGCGGTTATTCAGATGGTTTAAACCCTCTTTTTTTAATCGGTTAGTCTGTTAGTCCTTAGCGGACCTTCGCGGAACCTTAGCGTCCTTGGCGGGAAGGTTCCCGCGAAGGAC
>JBMOHO010000315.1:0-4506 GCA_049317805.1 Saprospiraceae bacterium | reverse complement strand
GACCTGGCGCACATGAACCAATACCAGACCGGTTCGGCCTTCATAAAAATTGCAAACGATCCGCGCATCACCCGCGTAGGCCGCATCATCCGCAAGTACAGCATCGATGAACTTCCGCAGCTCATCAACATCTTGCGCGGTGACATGTCGCTTGTGGGCAACCGTCCCTTGCCGATGTACGAAGCCGAACAACTGACCAACGATGTGTACAGCGCGCGTTTCCTGGCCCCGGCTGGCCTCACCGGCCTGTGGCAAGTGACCAAGCGTGGCTCCAATGACATGAGCATGGATGAGCGCATTGGGCTGGACATTGCCTACCGCGATAACCTTTCTATTCGCACCGACTTGCACATCATGATGCGTACCTTTACGTCCTTCATTCAAAAAGAGAACGTTTAGCGCTTTTTGTACGTGCTTTTTGGGCCCGCATACCAACCATATTTGTTTGTGGCTTAGGTTTTGAACTGTAATGGCAAATCTAAATCCCCAACGAATATAGGGGGGCATGCGGGCCTTTGATTTTATACCCTTTTTGGCTTATTTGTCATGTCAACGCCACAAGTTTCAATCATTACAGTCAATTACAATCAGGCTGCGGTAACCTATGCGTTGTTGGACAGCATACGCTTGCAGGACTACCCGAATGTGCAGACCATTGTGGTAGACAATGCGAGCAAGGAGAATCCCTTGCCCGAGCTGGCTTTGCGATACCCGGAAGTACTTGCTATCCGTAGCGAAGAAAACCTGGGTTTTGCCGGCGGCAACAACCTTGCGTTGCCCCATGCGACAGGCCGCTACCTGTTTTTCATCAACAACGACGCAGAGATCACCCCCCGGTGTTTGCAAACCCTGGTCGATTGTTTCGAACAGCATCCCGATGCGGGCCTCATCAGCCCATTGCTGCTGTACCATCCGGAGAAAAGCGGTCGCGAAGACCTCATTCAGTATGCCGGCATGACGCCGGTGAGCACCATTACCGGCCGAAATGAAACCATAGGAGAAAAACAAACCGATGCCGGACAGTACGCCGAACCCATGCAAACAGCGTATGCGCACGGCGCGGCCATGATGATGCCGGCAGCCGTGCTGGAAGCGGTTGGGCCCATGTTTGACAACTTTTTCCTGTATTACGAAGAGCTTGACTGGGGAGAACGGGTGCGGCGGAACGGCTATACCATCTGGGTAGAACCCCGGGCACGCGTGTACCACAAAGAAAGCCTGACAGTGGGCAAAATGGGCGGCTTAAAAACGTATTTCCTCAATCGAAACCGCGTGCTGTTCATGCGCCGAAACCACAGTGGCCCCAGGCACCTGTTGTTTTTGGCTTACTGGTACCTGGTGGTCACCCCCAAGAACGTGTTGCAATATTTGATGCGCGGCGATACCGAAAACCTGCGCGCATTCCTGCTGAGCCTTTGGTGGCACATCAATCCGGATGCCGACAACCGCTACGAAGCCGTGCGCACCAAAGCACTGTTGGCAACAATACCCATAGTTAATCCAAAAACGGCGTCGGTGGCGCACAAATAATTTCAGTTATGATCCTTCAAGCGATTACCCTGCTTTTTATTGTCGCAGCAGCATTAACGGCCTTCCAATTGGTGTATCCGTTTCTGACAACGCTGTTTGCACAACTGTTCGGAAAAGAACGCACCACGTCAAAATTTGACCCTCCCCGGGTATTTGACTTCGGGTGCATCATTACCGCGTATAAAAACGCGAAAATCGCCGGGCCACTGGTACAGTCGCTCCTGAACCAGACCCACCACAACCACACCGTATATTTGGTAGCCGACGAGTGCGGTTCCGATTTCGACCTCGGCATAACGGATTCGCGCCTGGTGGTGCTCAAACCCGATCCGCCACTGCGGCTGAAAGCCAAAAGCATCATGTACGCCATGGACCGGTTTGTGCGTCCGCACGACTATACGGCGGTGTTGGACGCCGACAACCTGGCGCACCCCGAATTTTTGTCTATCCTGAACCGTTATGCCAATGCCGGGCACCGATGCATTCAAGGCCAGCGCACAGCCAAAAACCTCGATTCTACTTATGCTGCCCTCGACAGCATGGGCGAGCACTACAAAAACTACATAGAACGGTATGCGCCTTATCTGTTGGGCGGCTCATCGGTCATCAGTGGCTCGGGCATGGCCACCGAAACCAACCTGTACAGGGCATATTTGGATAGCCCGGAGATCCAGCAGGGCAAAGAGTTGTGGAAAAAGATGTTGCAGGAAGATAAAATTTTGCAGAATTTCCTCCTGCGCCGCAATGAAAAAATAGCATACGCATGGGATGCCATTTGCTACGATGAAAAAGTGGAGACCGGTGACGCGGTGCAAACGCAACGCAGCCGGTGGTTGTTCTCCTATTTCCAAAATGTGCCCAACTCCCTGGGCATCCTGCGCCGGGGTGTGTTGACCCCCAGCGCCAACCAGTTCTTCTTTGGTATCACCACGCTGTTGTTGCCCATGTTTATCCAATTGGTGCTGGCATTGTTTCTGACGCTTATCGGTTTTATATTTGCCCCCGGGTGGTCGTTGGTCTTGGTAGCATCTATGGCCATTTTTGGATTGAATGTGTTATGGACGCTCAAATTGTCAGATGCGCCACAGCCCGTTTGGGATGCTGTATGGTCTACGCCTTACTTCATTGGACGCCAGGTGACTGGTATGTTCAAAATGCGCAATCCGAACAAAAATTTTCAACACACCGAACACCGTAAATTTGTCACGGTAGAAGAATTGCTCAAGCAACAGGAGCAAAAACAATGAAAAAGGAACCATTTATTGATTTTGCGAAGTGCTACTCTATTTTCACTATTGTGTTGTACCATACACTTCAGCACATCTGCCTGCCCCAAATGCTGGAGCAGGCCATTGTTTTTGGCGGCACAGGCGTGCACCTTTTTTTTCTGTTGTCCGGCTTTGGTTTAAGCCTTTCCGGGTCGTCGACCAGCGCAGTTGGTTTTTACTTGCGCCGCATGACCAAGGTTTGGCTTCCTTATGTATTGGTACTGACGATCAGTTTGCTGTTAAGCATGCAATTTGACTTGTATCCGGATAAGTGGGATGCCTGGCTGGCCGGAGTATTTTTGTATCAAATGTTTGATGAGGAGTACATTGAAAGCTTTGGCGGACATTTTTGGTTCATCAGCGCGATCATGCAGTTTTACCTGATGTACCCCTTGTTGCGCACCATTTACCAACGCCTGCACGCACCCTGGATTTTTCTGGGCATCTGCCTGGCTGTTTCGATGGCCTGGTGGCTGCTGTTGTTGGTTTTGGGCAAATCAGATTGGCGCTCCTGGAACAGTTTTTTCCTCCAGTTCCTTTGGGAATTTGCACTTGGGATGGTGTTGGCGGATTTTTACCAACAAAAGCAATATAAAAAGCTGGCTTTCAAACCCGATTTCTGGAATTACACTTGGTGGATATACCTGCCTGTCGGCGTGTTCTTTTTGGGATTGGTGGTGTTGTTTTATCTTAAATTAGGCGAGGTCAGCAAGGTTTTCAACGACATACCCGCACTCTTTGGGTATACGGCTCTTTGTGTGTTTACGTACCATTTGAGTCGCTTGTTTCTACCGCCTTTGGGCTGGTTTTTTGAGTGGATAGGCGGCTTTTCCTATTCGCTTTACCTGACACACATCTTGGTGTTGACCATTTATTTAAAAATACTGTATGACATGGGCGTGGCCATTACTGCCTGGACCATGTTGCCCTTTATATTGATTGCCTTGTTGGCAGCTTGGGCTTTTGAACCGCTCAGCCAGTGGTGGATAAAGCTTTTTGAAAAGCGGCAAACCCAATTGGCATGATCCGCATATTGCTTGTGCTGTCTGTGGTACTCAACCTGCTGGCGGGCTTTGCAGCCTGGAAGGCAGTTCAGCGCTTTGGGGGCCTCAAACAAGTGTGGAGCTTATGGACGCATGATAAAGTGCCCGCGTTGTACAGCCATCGAAAGTCGCACTTTATGGAACTGCCCGCGCAAAAAAATGCGATCATTTTTTTAGGCGACAGCCAGACGGAACAAGCAGAATGGCACGAATTATGCAATACCACAACGAGGGTAGTGTTGAACCGAGGCATTTCTGGCGACCACATTGGCGGCGTGCAAAAAAGATTAGACGAGGTGTTGCGCCACGAGCCGAGTATCATTTTCCTGCAAGTGGGTATCAATGACCTTTTTGTGGGCACAAAACCCGATCATCTTGCAGCCGAGTACACCGCGTTAATCCAAACCATCCGAAGCAGACAGCCCGGCGCTCAAATTGTGGTGCAAAGTTTGCCGCCGGTAAACAACGACATCCGATTTTTGCCCGCCGATAACGCTGCAGTTCGGGCATTTAATGAACAACTGGCGCGCATTGCAAAAAGTTACGCATTGCCGTATGCCGATTTATATACCCCACTTGCCGAATCGGAGGGCCGCCTGGCTGCCGAGTTTACGTCCGATGGCTTGCACCTCAACGGCAGCGGCTACCGGGTTTGGTTTGAAGCC
>JBMOHO010000314.1:0-4512 GCA_049317805.1 Saprospiraceae bacterium | reverse complement strand
CAACGAGGCGTTTATGGAGGGCGGCGCACATGCCAATGTATACGCCTGGCTCACCGCCCACGCCTCGGCCTATGGTTTTTGTCAGCCCTACACCGCCCTGAACGAAAAACGGCCAAACGGTTACCACGAAGAGCGGTGGCACTGGTCGTACATGCCGCTTGCCGGGCCACTGCTCGCTCAGTTTCAACAACACCTCGGCAACGCAGACCTCACCGGTTTCAAAGGCGCCGAATACGCCGATACCATACAAGTGGTTCAGCGTTACGTGTCCGGTATCAACCCCAATTGCAAATAAACAAATCACCCAATAAACAAATAAACAAATAAACAAATAAACAAATAAACAAACAAAAATGGCCTACACCGAATCCACCATGCTTCCCCTCGGCACCCAGGCGCCTGCTTTTTCGCTGCCGGACACCATCAGCGGTGCAGTGGTGTCGCTGCAAGAACTGGCGGCGGAAGAGGCGACGGTGGTGATGTTTTTGTGCAACCATTGTCCATACGTACTGCACGTGAATGCGGAAGTGGTGCGTTTGGCCCGGGAATACCAGGCCCGCGGGGTGTCTTTTGTGGCCATCAGCAGCAACGACGCCGAGGCTTATCCGGAAGACGCGCCTGCAAAAATGACCGAACATGCCAAAGCGGTGGGCTATCCTTTCCCCTATCTGTATGACGCCACCCAGGAAGTGGCGCGCGCTTACGACGCGGCTTGTACGCCCGATTTTTATGTGTTTGACGCCGATTTGAAATTGGTATATCGCGGACAGTTGGACGACAGCCGTCCGCGCCGCAACGATCTTCCGGTGACGGGTGCCGACCTGCGTGCGGCCATAGACGCCGTATTGGCGGGAGCACCTGTGCCGGAGCGACAACGTCCTTCCGGCGGCTGCAACATCAAATGGAAAAATGCCTGACTTTTTTTATATGAGACCACCTGAAATTACCGACGAGCAAATTCAGTCGTTTATTGTTTCGGCCTTAGCCGAAGACATTCGCGAGGGCGATCATACCGCTCAAGCCACCATACCGGTCGATTCGCGCAGCCGAGCTGTGCTAAAAGTAAAAGACTATGGTGTGTTGGCGGGTGTTGACATTGCCCGGCGGGTATTTTTACAGCTTGACCCGACCGCAACAATGGTTGTACACAAAGATGACGGCGACGATGTGCTGTTTGGCGAGGTTGCTTTTGAGGTAGAGGCCCATACCCGCGCGTTGCTCATGGGCGAACGCCTGGCGCTCAACGTGATGCAACACATGAGCGGCATCGCCACCTTAGCCAGCCGTTTTGCTTTTGAAGTGGGCGATTTGCCCGTCAAAATACTCGACACGCGGAAAACGACGCCCATGATCCGTTTCCTCGAAAAATGGGCCGTGCACATCGGCGGATGCGAGAATTACCGCTGGGGTTTGTACGACTGGATCATGATCAAAGACAACCATACCGACGCAGCAGGCGGCATCCTGGAGGCCATCGAGCGGGTACATGCCTATCAGAAAGCCCACAACATGCACCTGAAAATCACGGTGGAAGTTCGCAACCTGGTGGAAGCGCACGAAGTGCTGGCGGCCGGCGGCGTTACCCGCATCATGTTTGACAATTTTGAGTTGCCCATTTTGCAAGAGGCTGTCGCTGTTGTCGGCGACCGATTCGAAACGGAAGCATCCGGGGGCATTACCCTGAACAATGTGCGGCGGTATGCCATGACGGGTGTGGATTACATTTCGGTAGGCGCGCTCACCCACTCAGCTGCTCCGCTGGATTTGAGTTTGAAGTTGAGTTGAGGGGTTGAGGGGTGGGTTATTTTCCCTGGAGGTTGACGGAACTGGAGTTGTCTTTTTCGATCTCGGCATGTTCTTCGCTGACGTAGAGGTTGGCGGTGCTGTTGCCCGACAGGCTCATTTCTGCGCGTTCCAATTTCCAGCCAAAGGCGTCGAGGGTGGCGCCACCGGCGAGGTTACCCACGATGACGTCGCCTTTTCCGTTCAGTTCAAGTCGGCAAGGGCCTTGGAGGTTGACGTCCAGATCGCGGCAGTCCATGTACGCCTTAATGATGGGTTGTCCTTTGGCGGTGATGGAAGCCCGGCCTTCGTCGAAGCCACGGAGGATGATGCGGCCGTTTCCTTCAGCGATGAGGGAGGTGAAGACAGGGGTGAATATTTTTAACGGTACGGGTTGGTTCGATTTGCTTTTGCCGGCGTCGAAGGTGATGCGGTCGCCGGTTCGGATGATTTCCACCTCATTTTTGTAATCTGGTGCCACTTCGAACGAAAAACGGTCGCCTTTTCGGATTTCAGCGTCCACATTGCCATGGATGATGAAGTCTTCGTAGTCCTGTTGATGGCTATAATCTTTGTCACCCCAATTCGGGCAGTCGGCGCACACCAGGCCATTGGCGGTCATGGTGAACAATTTACCGGGATTGCGGGAGATGTATCGCTCGTCATTGTTTTCTGCGTATTCGCTGTAATCGGCGGCGGCGTTGTCGTAGATGTACTGGTCGAAAGTGATGCTTTTGCCTACGGGCATTTCGATCACGATAAAGACCTTTTGGTTGCGCCAGGCCTGGCCTTTTTTCAAATCAAAGGCCTGCGGGATGTACAGCTTGTCGCCTTCCAGCGCCATGGGGAAGGAAATGCGCTGAGCGATGTCTCTGGCTTCCATGTTGGTGCTGCCGCGTGCCGAGACCGTTTGTACGACCTTAAACTGTCCGGTTGCGCTTTTTTTAACGCGAATTTGAACGTCATTGGGAAAGCTGAATGCTTCGTCGTCTTTGGGAAAACTGCTGTTCCATTCAAAATGGTTGTTGTCAAAAATGGCGGTCAATTTGGCATCATCGCTGTAAACCCGCAGGGTATCGGTCGGCATATCGCTCAGGCTGAACTCGGTGCTGACGGCACTTTGCTGGCTGTAGCTTTGAACAGCCGAGCCACCCAAAGCAAGGAGCGCGAAGAGGTTTACTGTCCACAACACACCCAGCACAACGCTGACCCAGCCGGGGGCTCTTACCTTGAACAGCAGGGAGGCAAAAGCCATTACCAGGCCTATGATGGGTATGGTGACGAGCAAGAGCAGGTTGCCTGCGGCCAAATAGTTGACCCCTGTACTGAACGGACTGAAAAAACCGATCATGGGCAGAGCAGCAAAAAAGGCCCAGATGCCGGCGATCCAGGTGGTGAGCAAGGTGAACGTGAGGGCGATGCCAGCCAGGATCAGCAGCGCAATGCCGAATTTTCCGAAAAAACGAATAACCCAGGCAAAGGCTTTGCCAATAAACTCGACGATGCCAGCCAACGCAGCGTTGATTTGTCCGGCGGTTTCGCGTCCCTGCATTTTGGCTTCATCACCCAGGGCACCCATTTGAGAGCCGAGGCTGCCGAAACCCACTTCAATTTCCTTAGCGATGTTATCGACATTAATGGGTTCTCCCCGCATGGACAAGCGGTCGGCTGCTGTTTTGGCTTCCGGAATCAAGACCCAGAATATCAGATAGGCTGGTATCCAGAACCCGGCAGAAACAAAGGTGAGGATGACAAACGCCAGGCGCACCCACAGCGGATCGCCAATGCCGAGGTAAGACGCAAAACCGGAACAAACACCGCCAGCTACCTTGTCTTCCATGTCGCGGAACAACCTGCGACCGGGTTTGATGCCCAAAATGCCGCCAGCGTCCGGTGTGCTTTTTTTGGAGCGGGAAGAGCCGGCATTGGAAGCGGAAGGTTCGCCGCCAAAATCTTCCGGTTTGCCCATGATGCGCACCACTTCTTCCACATCCGGCAGCATGATGATGCGGCGCGTGCCGAGTTCGGTGGTGAGCAGTTCACCGAGCCGCATCTCTATGTCGCGCATGATCTCCTCCCGGCCTTCACTCTCATGAAAACGGATGCGGATGTTTTCCAAATACGCCTTGAGGTACTCATAGGCGTCGTCATCTATGGTCAGTGGATAACCACCAAGGTTGATATTCAGCACTTTATTCATGGTAAGGAGCGTTTTAGATTGAGTTTGACTGGTTTATTTAGCCGCGGGCCAGTGTTTGTGCGACGGACTGGACGAGCTCTTGCCAACTGTGGGAGAGTGCGCCAAGCACCATTTGCCCTTTATCGGTAATGGTAAAATACTTTCGCGGATGGCCTGTGCTGGTATCGCGCCAGGTATAATCCACGAGTTCTTCTTTTTTAAGCCTTGCCAAGAGCGGGTAGAGGGTACCTTCCACGACGATCAGGTTGTTCACCTTGAGGCGCTCCAGGATGTCGGCTGTGTAAACTTCCTCCTCCGCAATGATGGCCAGGATGCAAAGTTCGAGTACTCCTTTGCGCATTTGCTGCTTCGCATTTTCTAAATCCATGGCGCTGTTTTATTGAACTGTGTTGTTGATGATGCAAAGATACGGGCATAACCAGTAACTATGCAATACATAGTATACATTATTTTGAAAATATAGGACAAGCATAGTAATTGGGTCTACGTACCGGCGACTTTAGTCGCCGAATATCGGCGACTAAAGTCGC
>JBMOHO010000313.1:0-4530 GCA_049317805.1 Saprospiraceae bacterium | reverse complement strand
TGCACAGTCCGGTCGTGTTGAAGAATCGTTTCATGGTGTAAAGATACGGTCTTTGCGTTGGATGTGGGCTCTTGGGCATAGAACTGTAACAGATTGTGTGAGACTCAATAACTCGCTCAAACTACCCCACCTTTCATCCGCGGCGCCAACAATTTATACAGCACCGGCGTCACAATCCGCGACAACAACGTAGACGAAATCAACCCCCCAATAAGCACATACGCCAGCGGCGAGTACAACGGATTCTCCTCAATGGCCAGGGGAATCAAACCACCAATGGCCGTGAGCGACGTGAGCAAAATGGGCACAAAACGGATTTCGCCCGCCTGCTGGATGGCTTCGTCTAAGCCCATGCCTTCTTCGCGGAGCTGGTTGGTGAAATCCACGAGCAGTATGGAGTTTTTGACCTCAATGCCCACCAGGGCGATCATGCCCACCACCACCGTGAACGAGAACGGATAGCCGGTAGCCAACAGGATCAATACCGCCCCGATGATGCCCAACGGAATCACCGACAACACCACCAGGGTGCTGCGGAAGGTCTTGAACTCCAGGATCAACACCGCCAGAATGCCGAAAATGGTCAGCAAAATAATGGGGCCAAGGCCGCCAAACGACTCTTCGGCCTGCTCTTGCTCGCCACCCAATTGATAGGAATAGCCGGACGGGAAGGGGTACTGGTCTAATTTTTCCTGGATGGGCGTAATGACCTCAAATGCATTCATGCCGCTGCGTACCAGGGAACTGAGCACGGTGTATCGCTCTTTGTCGAAGTGCTCAATGACGTTGGGGGTGCGTTTGAACTCAATGGACGCCACGTCGCGCAGGGGCACAGACGCGCCGGTTACGCCCGTCACATACAAGTCGCGCAGGGCATCCAGGTCGGCATAAGCGCCAGCTTTGGGCACGGTTACCGCAATGCTATACGTCTCGTCGTCGGATTCATTGGTGAATTCACCCATGGAGAGGCCGTTTACGCCGAGGCGGACCGCACGATCGATGCTTTCAATGGGAATACCCAGCATGGCCGCTTTCGACTTGTTGATGTTGACAAACAGGTCGGTTTTGATGGTCGCAATCGGGTTGTTGACGTAAATGGCACCATCAGTGCCGCTCATGATCCTTTCCACGTCTTCGGCCACATGGCGCAGGCTGTCGAGGTTGTCGCCAAACAAGCGCACCACCACTGGTGCCTGAATGGGCGGCCCTTGTTCGAAGTTTTTGACGTTGATCTTGGCACCGGGCATGTTTTTGAACCGTTCGCGCAACTCGTCTATGAGTGCCACCTTAACCGGCGGCGGCGTTTCTTCCTGCAATTGCACGAAAACCTGACCAATGTCGGGGCTTTCCAACTGTGAAAACACATTGTAGTACACCCGTGGGTTGGAACGGCCGGTGTTGGACGCAAACCAGGTGATGCGTGCAGGGCCCTCGCCCGGATAAACAGCGTGGGGTCGGGTGGTGGCCGCTGCCAGCTCGTGCGGACGAAAGCCCGGTGCCAGGTAGGTAGCCAGTACGGAATCCACTTGTGCCACCACGCGGTGGGTTTGCTCCAGACTGGATCCAGGCGCGGTTTCGACATCGATGTAAAACATGGGCCGTTCGCTGGCCGGGAACACCGCAAAACCAGCTTTGCCTGCAATGGCCAGTACTCCGCCAAATATGCCCGCTGCCACCAGCAGGGTCATGACCGGGTGTTTCAATCCCCAGTTCAATATGCGCGCATAAGAGTTGGAAATGGCCCATTTCATGCCGCGCATAAACATGTTGCCTTCCGGATTTTCGTGTTCCGACAAGATGCGGCTGGCCAGAAAGGGCACAATGGTGAGCGACACAAACAAGGACGCAATCACGGTAGTCACCACGGCCATGGGCAGGCTGCGTATGAAGTCGCCCGATGCCTCCGGCAAATACACCAGCGGCAAAAATGCCAGTATAAGCGTAGCCGTACACCCCAACACGGCGAGGCCAATCTGCTGGGTAGCCTTGATGGCCGCGTCGCGCCTGCTGTATCCGTCGCGGAGCCATCGTTCTATGTTTTCCACCACCACAATGCTGTCGTCCACCAAAATGCCCAAGGCAATGATCAAACCCACAATGCTCAGTTGGTTGAGCGTGTAGCCCATTTGATCCATGGCAAACAGGCCGATGGCGATGGACAAGGGTATGGAGATCATGACCACCAGTGCCGCCCGAAAACCGAGTGGCAACAAGGTGAGCAATACCAGAAAAATGGCAATACCAAAGTCGCGGACAAATTTGCCCAGGCGTTTCTGCACCGATTCGTTTTGGTCAAACACCCGCTGAAAGTCCATATTTGCCGGAAGCTTTGGCTCAAAATCCGCCAGCACTTTATTCACTTTTTTGCCCACTTCCACAATGTTTTGTTCGTCTTTCATGCGGGCCGTTACCAGCACGCTGCGCACGCCGTTGGTGCGGCTGAGGTGTCGTGGTTGTTCGTAAGCGTAGTCTACCGCCGCCAGGTCTTTGAGGTAGATGACTTTGCCGCCATTGGTGGTGATGACGGTGTTGCGTATTTCGTCAATGTTTTCATAAGTGCCGGAAGTTTCCACGAAAAATTGTCGGTCCCCTATGTTTACCGATCCGCCGGGAATGGACACGTTTTCACTCTTGAGTGCGCCAAGGACGCGGTCGACGCTGAGCCCTTGTGCGGCCATTTTGGGCATGTTCAGGCTGATGCGGGCTTCCCGTTTGGGAAAACCGAATACGTCGGCACCTTTCAACTCGGTTATTTTTTCCAGGTTTTCTTCCAGGCGTTCGGCCTCTCGGCGAAGGTCGGCCCAGGAAGCAGTTTCACTCACAATGGCAGCCTGGATGATGGACACATCCGAGGCAGCAAAACGGGTGATGTTGACCCGGTACAGCTCATCGGGCAATTCGGGGAGCAAGGCATTGACCTCGCGCAGTACTTCGTCGTACTTTTTGTCGGGATCCTGGCCGTGCTGAAATTCAATGGTGAGCAACATGAATCCGTTGGACGAACTGGATACGATGCGGTCTATGTTTTCCAAAGCGCCCAGGCGGGCCTCTACTTTATCGGTAATTTTTTCTTCTACCTCCGCCGGATTTGCGCCAGGGTACACCATCACCACAATATAGCCGGGTGCGGTGAAGGTGGGGTCTTCTGCCCTCGGCATGGTGAAGAGCGAACCAAGGCCAAGGGCCATCACCGCCAGAAAGACGATGAAGGTGAACTGGCTGTTTTTTACGGAAAATGCTGTGATGTTCATGTTGGACAAGATTGAGGAGGGGGCAGGATTTTTAACGCCTCTGTTCATGCGCTTACTGGATGACGCGGATTTTTTTGGTTTCGTTGAGGTAAGGGGCGCCGGAGGTTACCACTTGTGTTACACCCTCCAGTCCTTTGTTGACAAACACATTGTTGTTGTCAATGAATGCTACGGTAATGGGCACCTTGCGCACGGTACCGGCCTGCACGTCGGGTACAAACACAAATGCCGAGTATCCGTCGCCTTCTATTAGCGCTTCAATGGGAATGACGGGATAGCTGGCAGCGTCGCGGGGGTCAAAATCTACTTTGGCAAACAGGCCGGGCGCGAAGCGCAGTCCCTGGGGCTGGACGCTGATTTCGACCTCATAGAGGCCGTTTGTGGGGTCGGCAGCCGGAGCAAGCCTGGAAACGCGGCCGGAAAATACTTTTTCGGGGTAAGCGTCCATGTGCACTTCGGCCGTTGCGCCCATTTGCAGGCGCGCCCAGTCGCGGTCGGGCAAATTGACATCCACCACCCAGTCGTCTTTTCCGGCTTCATACAGGACGAGTACGGGATTGCCCGGGCCGGTGATTTCGCCTTCATTCAACAGTTTTTTGACAATCTTACCCGATCGGTTGGCGCGTATTTCTGCATACTGCTGGTTGAACACTGCGATGCGGTACCCGTCGGCGGCCACATCACGGCCCGTAGTGGCATTTTCGAGGAGTTCGAGGGTGGCGCTGCTGTCGCGGTAAAGCCCCTGTACCCGTTTCAGGTCGCGTTCGGTTTTGTCCAAACCTTGTTTAGCCTGGTTAACCTGGGCGTCAATTTCTGTTTTGTTGAGCACGGCGAGCAATTGTCCGGCGCGCACATTGTCGCCCTCGTCCACATAAATTTTTTGGATCAGGCCGCCGACTTTAAATGACAGGCGTTGCTCTGAGGCGTAGTTCAACATGCCGCTGCCGTGTATGGGCAATGCCATGCTTTGCTGTGTGACGGCTGCTGTGCGCACCGGAATGCTTTCGTCGGGTACGGAGGTGGCTACCGGGCTTTCTGTGGGGCCGCAAGACTGCCAAAGGAGCGCGGCGGAGAGGAGGAGGAAGGTGTATTTTTTCATATTGAGTTTTTTTTAGCCACGGGCTTAAGCCCGTGGTTATTAGTAGCCTATAGCGGCCTTAACGTTGCTTTCCTGAATGAGCAGATCGGCGTAACTGACCAAAACCTGCAAGCGGGCGGCGGTGACGCGGTTTTGGGCGTCGAGCCATTCAATCAGCAGTTGGTTGCCTGCCCGGTATTT
>JBMOHO010000312.1:0-4540 GCA_049317805.1 Saprospiraceae bacterium | reverse complement strand
GTACAGCGTGACGGTGGGCGACGGCGCGGGTTGTTCCGGCTCGGCACAGGTGAATGTGGATGTACCGGTTCTGCCCATTGTAAACATCACCGGGGAAGATCGCTTTTGTCCAGGAGAAGCGGCCCAGCTGCAGGCCTCAGCCGGTTTTGTCAATTATGCATGGAGCAGCGGGGCGGTTACGCCGGGCATTTTGGCCACACAGGCAGGCGTGTACAGCCTGACCGCCACGGATGGTGCCGGTTGCACGGCCACGGCCACATTTGCGGTGGAAGCCTTGACGGCGCCGAGTACACAGATAACCGGACCGACAGCGATCTGCGGCACGGCAAGCCTCACGGCAGGCGGTGGTTTTGCCTCATACCAATGGAGCAACGGCCTAAGCGGCGTGCAAATCAACGTTTCCCAGGCAGGCACCTACGGGGTCACCGTAACCGACAACAACGGCTGCACGGGCGCTGCGCAAACGCAGTTGACCCCTGGCGCGGCGGACTCCACCTTTGTGCAGGCGCTGAGCTGTAATCCGCTCAACGTGGGCACTGCGGTGCAAACGTTTACCGGAACAGGTGGCTGCGACAGCGTAGTGGTGACGCAAACAACTTTTGGTGGCGCATTTGAAGCCGCCATTGACATCGACAGCGACTTTAACGGCTTTGGCGTGTCTTGCGCAGGGGGAGCAGATGGTTTTGCCACAGTGGTGCCTCTGGGCGGACAAGCGCCTTTCCAGTACCAGTGGAGCAACGGCGCTGCGACCGCCACGGCAGCCAACATCGGCGCAGGCCAGTACACGGTGACCATCACCGACGCGGCGGGTTGCAGCGGGACAGCCACGGCTGCCTTGAGCCAACCGACGCCAGTGTTGCCCGTGATCGAAGCCCTGGGGCCAAGTTGTTCCGCTCCCGGTGCCATTACGGTGCAAAGTGTGGGCGGCGGATTTGGGCCGTACACGGTGCGTTTGTTTCAGGACGTGGGCGTGACCAACGGAAGCCAGGTGCTGAGTTTTGACGACCTGGAAGAGGGCACGTTTACCGTGGAGGTGACCGATGCCAACGGCTGCACGGCGGAAGAACTGATCGTGCTGACACCCACAGAAGTCATTAACGAAATAGTAGGCGACACCATTGAGATTTTCCCGGGCGACACGGTGACCTTGAATGCGCCGATTACGATTACGCCGGTGGACATTGTGTGGACGTCTCCGAACGTGACGTTGTCGTGCGACGACTGCCTGACGCCCTCCCTGTCGCCCGTGCGCACCACCGAACTCCAACTGTTTGTGCAGGGGTACGGCGATTGCTCGGCGGAGGGGCGGTTTGTGATTTTGGTGAAAACCGGCAAACAGGTATACGTCCCCAACGTGATTGCGCCGGAAAGTGGCACCGACAACAACCGGTTTACCCTTTATGGCGACGAGGGCGTGGTGAACATCCGCAGTTTGCATATTTACGACCGTTGGGGTGGCAAAATGGCCGTATTCCAAGACATCCAGCCCAACCAGCCCGAACTGGGTTGGGACGGTCGTTTTCAGGGCAAATTGATGATGCCGGGTGTGTATGTGTACTGGGCAGAAATTGAGTACGCAGACGGAACAACCGAGGTGTTTCAGGGAGATTTGACGTTGGTGCGGTAGGGGCAATACCTGGTTATGTCAATAATTTTTCCATCGTTTTATTCCATGTTTTCCATGAAAAACAAGTACAGCATTTTAGCCGCGGCGCTGATGGCAATAAGCTTGTCGTCAAGTTATTCTTATGCCCAAATCGTGTATGCCAACGACACCGACGGCAATGTGTGGCGCATAGACATGAACGGCTGCAATACCAGCTTAGTGGTAAATATGCCGGTATTCAACGACATGGCCATTTCGGCCTCCGGGGTGGTGTATGGCCTCTTTGGCAACGACGTGTACATATACAATCCGGTAACGGGGATGACTACCTTTCTTACTACCATCACAGGGGGCGTTTACACCGCACTTGAAATAGGGCCGGGCGGGCAGTTGTACGCAGTAGGGTTTGATGTGGTACGGATAAATATTGTATCAGGCGCGGTGCAGTTTATCGGTTCGCTGCCCAACGGGTGGTTTGCAGATGGCGATGTTACCTTCCTGAACGGCATATACTATTTGACCGTTTTGGGCGCCGGCGGAACAGAGTTGGTCAACCTGAACCTGAATAACCCTTCCTTGTCGGTGCTCATTGACCCATTGCCAATATCAAATATTATCGGTTTGGCAGGCGTGGGGAATCCGTTCTGTCCCAGAATATTTATGTTCCAAGCCGGGCCGCCGAGTTCAATATATTCATACGATGTGGTTACCGGGCAATTGACTTTTGAGTGCACGCTGCCTTTTAGTGTAGGCGGTGCGGATACGCCGAACGGGTATTCGTTCAACAACCTGATCTGCCTGGAATGCGTCACCGAAGCAGGCACATTCAGCGCCCCTACCATATCTGCTTGTGTTGGGGAAGTGCTGGATTTACCGTACAACAACGATCCAGTGCTCGATTTTAACGACGTGCAAGGGTTCATCGTGGTGGCGGACACCAATCCGCCCTTGTCTGTTTTGAACTATGTCACTGCGCCGGTACTGAACTACAACGCCGCACTGTATATCCCTGGCGTAACGTACTACGTGGCCAATGTGGCCGGAAACCCGCTGCCCAACGGACAAGCAAATCCTGCCGATACCTGTTATGAACGTTCGGCGTTTATTGCTGTACTGTGGAACCCCAAACCGACCGTGGTTTTTTCGCCCCCGGGTTTGTTGTGTGCGGGTAATTGTGTACAGATTGACGCGGTACTGTCGGGTTCGCCTCAATTTGTGTTTGACTGGAATGTAACCCAGGGGCAAAACGAGTTGACATCCGGCATTGTGGTTACCGATGCGTTTTCAGAAACACTGGAGGTGTGTATTCCAGGTAATTTTTCCCCGTTGAACGGCCCTGTGCGGTTGAACGTTACGTTTATTTCAGATGCATTTTGCGCTTGTCCGTGATGCACTGTGCTATGGCGTTCGCCTACGCCGGTTGGTTGCAAACAAAAGGGTATCTAAATCAAAGTGATGAACCGTCGATATTTCTACTGCATGCTGCTTTTTGTTGGGTGTTTTTGTCAGAGACCACTCGCTCAGATCATCTATTTCAACGATGATAACGGGGATATATACGAGATGGACATGGCCACCTGTAATTCAACTTTTATTGCTAACGGACCAGCATTCAACGACATGGCTGTAGGCCCCAACGGATTAATATACGGCTTGTATAGTTTAGAAATTTGGGAAATAGACCCGGTTTCAGGCAGCAACACGCTCATTGGAACGATTCCGCCGTTCAATTTCGCAGTAACAGGATTGGAATACGGTCAGAACGGCATGATTTACATCATTGGCGCAGAGGTGTGGGAGCTGAACCCCGCCAATGGAAACATCATCAACAAGGGAAGTTTGCCTACAGATTGGTATTGCATCGGCGATCTGGTGTATTACCAGGGAGTATACTATGCAGCAGTATGGATTGGGAATACGGGGGCGAATGACCGTCTGGCTGCCATAGATGTGAATAATCCAGCTAATTCGACACCTCTGGCACCCTTGCCCGTGAGTTTCCTATGTGCCGGTGCGGCGGTGCATAACGAAACGTGTCCCAAAATGTACTGGTTTGATACGCCTTCGCTGATTGATCCTAGCGACGTTTGGGAGTTTGACATCAACACGCAAACCTGGATTTCCATATGTGCCGGATTCGGTTTCACTGTAGGCGGGGCCGATTCTCCGAATGATTACGAATTTGACATACCCTGTAACCCGTGCGCGACCTATGCAGGAACGGTTACCGGAACAATGCCTGACTTTTGCATCTCGGGTCCTGCAATCGCATCCCACGACAACAACGATGTTTTGGACGTTGACGACATGCTTCAGTTTATCTTGTTCAGCAGCCTCGCAGATACCTTAGGCTCCATCCTGGCCACAAGCAACATGCCTACTTTTGCTTTCAACCCCTCTACGATGCAAACCGGTATTACGTACTACGCGGCAGCGATAGCGGGCAATAACGTTGGCGGTAACGTAAGCCTGGCAGACCCCTGCCTGAGCATCTCAAACGCAGTGCAGGTCATCTGGAGACCACTGCCCTCCGTTCAAATGTCGGCTTCTCCCAATGTATGCCAAGGCGGTTGCGCGACCCTTAGCCTCCAGTTTACAGGAACAGCTCCTTTTGAGCTAACGTGGTCTACACCCGCCGGAACCACCACTACCACGTTTAACAATATAACCGGAAGCCTCGAGATTTGCCCGCCAGCCGGTGTGCCTTTGGGAGATTACACGGTACATGCGACTGCGCTTTTGGACGCTTTTTGTGCCTGTCCGTAACGAAACAGCGGCAGTGTTCGTGCAAGACGCCTATTGCATTTGCTATTGAAGACGCCAGGTGGTGGCCATTAGTTGCTATATTTGCAGGGCAAACACCACACGCATGATCAAAAAACTCCCCCTGGGGCTACAGGATTTCCGAAGCATCATCGAAGGCAATTACAAGTA
>JBMOHO010000311.1:0-4549 GCA_049317805.1 Saprospiraceae bacterium | reverse complement strand
GGGCCGTGTTCTGGGGCCTGTTTCTGGTGGTTTTTATGATGTTCCTGTATCGTTTGGCCGATGCGGCCCGGCTCCGCTGGTCGTTTTCTGCGTCTATTGCCGTCGTGGTGTTGCCCATAATGGCGCTAACGGCCTGGAGCAGCGCTACCGGATTTATGGAGGGTGCTTTCCCGTCTGTCGACTGGCTGTCGCAGCGGTTTGATCCGGCGTATTTGGGTTTGCGCAGCGTGGGCGATTTGCTGCAATTGGTGTTTTTGATGCTGCTGGGGCTGGGCTATGCCTTGGGCCGATCTCCGGAGGCATTGCCCAGGCTGCCCAAGTTGGTTTGGGCTGTTTTTTCTATTGGTTCTCTGGTGCTGGGCGTGGTGGCGTCGGTCTTGTTGTGGCAACAGTGCAACCATAACCCGGGGATAGTGGTGAATGCCGATACGATGCTGCGGACAAACGGACCCGGATTGGCGGTGTTGCTGGGCGGCATGTTGTTGCAAATGGCGTTTGTGATGCTCGGCCTCGTGTTTTGGCGTTACCGGATGGACGATATCCGCCAGGCCCCCGGGCTGGGCTGGTTGTTGATCGGCTTGTTGGTACAGGCGTTTTTCAACAGCTTTTTGTTGTACAACGGTTATCGCAGCACCGAAAATGAACGCCGCAAGGAATACGCCACGCAATTGGCAGAAGAACGCGACACCAGTGCAGAGGCCGCTTTAATCCGGCTGGCGCAAACCTTGCAAAACGACGCAGAGATAGAACGCCTGTTAAAACCCTGGCCGTTCAAACCCAAACGCGGGGACATGGAGGCCTACATCCGACAACGCACTTACGAGGAACCCTATCTTTTTGAACATTATCATTTGGGCGCTTATGCGTTTGACGGTCAGGCGCCCCTTTTTCAGGAACAGGTAGAAACGGCACCGCAAATGGTGCAGCCTTTCTGGGAAAACGCCACCAAAGTGCCGCCCGCCGAGCGCATCCGATATGCGCTGGGCCCCAATGAGGTGTTTCAGTACGTCGTCAAACTGCAGCCCAAACGCATGGGCGATCCTACCCAGCCGGCTGATTTGTTCCTGGCTTTTCAGCGGGAGTACCCGGTGCCCAACCGGGTGTATACCAGGCTGTTTTACCAGACGCCGTACAAAAACCTGACAGCCCTGGCTCAATACAACTTTGCGGTGCACCGCAACCAACGGGTAAATGTGGAATACGGCCAGATAGATGCAACCATTTGGCAGCCGCTGCCCGAAGCAGGCCAGGTGAGGCTCACCGACCACGACGCCTACGCAGTGGCCCGCAGCGCTTCGGGGCAAACCCTCGGCGCGGTAGGGTCTGCCGGCAGCGGCATGTTGCAGGCTGTTTACCTGTTTGCCATTTTGTTTTCGTTGAGTACGCTGCTGGTGCTGGTGCTGGTGCTGTTGAACCGGTTTCTCCTCATCGCACCGGAAGGCGGACTGGTGTCGCTCAATACCAAGGGTTCTTTGGCAAGGCGCATTCACTTAGGCTCCATTGGCCTTATCGGCGGCGCTTTTGTGGTCATTGGCTTGCTGACTTACAACCACTTTACCCATGCCGCCGAACAGAATGCCCGCTCGGGTCAGAACGCCCGTGCCGACGCTGTGCTGAACAGCCTGCGCCGTTCGTTTGGCGACCAGCAGGCGCTCGCGGCCGACAGCCTCCATTCGGAAGCCAATCAGATTTTGGACGATTTGGCTGACGGGTTGAGTTTGGACGTGCAGGTGTATGACCAGGCGGGTCGATTGCTGGTGACCACACAACCAGAATTGACGCAGGTGGGTGTGCTGCCCACCCGCATGTCGCCCTGGGCTTTGTGCGAACTGAGCGCCGGCGGGTCGTCTCAATTGGCGGTCAACGAGCAGACCGCCGGGCGCAAGCTTGAAATACGCTACTTGTCGCTGCGCAACCTGCGCAACGAACTGTTGGGATTCATCGGCGTGCCTTTCGACGCCGGCAAACAGCGGGTTGGGCAGGACGTATCGGATTTCATCGGCATGCTCGCCGTGTTGTTTGTGTCGTTGCTGCTCATCGCTTTTGTGGCAACCTTGTTGATCGCGCAGTCCATCATCCGTCCGCTAAAACTCATTTCCGAAAAAATTACTCAATTGCGCCTCGATAACCAGAATCAGCCGCTTGAATACGCGGGCAACAGCCAGGACGAACTCAGCGACCTGATTGACGAATACAACCGCATGGTGGGTAAATTGGAAGACTCCAAGCTCCGCCTCATCCGGCTCGAGCGCGAAGGTGCCTGGCGCGAAATGGCGCGGCAGGTGGCGCACGACATCAAAAACCCGCTGACCACCATGAAACTGTCGATGCAACAGTTGGAACGGGTGTCAAACAACCCGGAACAGGCAGCCGCTTACCTGAAAAAAGCCATCACCCGCTTGATTGAGCAAATTGATTCGCTGGCCCAGATTGCCTCCGAGTTTTCTATGTTTGCCAACCTGGATATTCAGAAAAAAACGGATATGGTGATCAATGACGTGGTGGAAAGCGTGTACGACCTGTTCAGCGAGCAAAAAGATGTGGAACTCAAACTCAATGTTCCGTACGAGCGTTTTCACATCAATGGCGACAAAAACCACCTGATCCGGGTATTTAACAACCTCATCATCAATGCTATACAGGCCATTCCGTCTGACCGGAAGGGGCAGATCAAGGTTTCGCTATCCCGAAAAAACAACATAGCGGTGGTGCAGATCAGCGACAATGGCGGCGGTATTCCGCCTGAAATACGCGACCGGGTATTTGAACCCAATTTTACCACCAAAACGTCGGGCAGCGGTTTGGGTCTGGCCATTTGCCGGAAAATAGTGGAAGCGCTGGACGGCCACATTCGTTTTGAAACGCGCGACAACGACGGAACCGACTTTTTTGTAGAATTTCCCATCACATTTGAAGAGCCTGCCGAGCAAATACCGGCTGCTCAGAATGTTTAAGCGCTGTTCTTACGGGTAGGCTATGGCAAGGATGGCCGTGCCGTTTAACGGTTTTTCATTGCCTGCACCATCGTACAAAAAGCAGGAAAACTCGACTTCCAGGAGCCTTGTTTTTTGCCCCTGTTCGTTCAACTCGTATGGTTCCGAGCGGATGATCTGAAAACTGGAACCGTTTTGGCTGCCCAGATCGGAACGCCACAGGGTGTTGTTGGGGTCTTTCCACGATATGGTCACGGTTTCAGGCTGGGCCGAGCCGGCATTTTTTTGAGGGGTATAGGTAAAATAGGCAGTCTGGAAAACATCTGCACCCACGTTTTGCAAACCAGGGGCTTGTATAACCCACTGACAGCCTCCGTTTGGATCGCTTATGGTTACGGTATAGGATACAGTATCGTATGGAACCAGAATGGAAGCTGCGCTGTCGCCATTGCTCCAGCTATAATCATAAGGGCCTGTTCCGGCCACTGTTGCAGTTAGCTGCACCACATTTATGTCGCGCATACAGTTGATGAAAGCCGGCGGGCACCCGTCGGTTTGAAGGGGCACGAGGGTGCGGGCGTAGAGGCTGTTCCAACCTTTTTGGGGGTCATAAGCGTACAGGGTTACGGTTTGGGGTAAAGATGGTTCTGTGTATACATGCGTGGTTATGAGGCCTGTACCTGCATTTTGATCTCCAAAGTCCCAGAAAAGCTGGAGGTTGTTTTGGTTGGACACAGCGGCGAACACAGCTGGTTGGGCTCCCAGGCTGTCACTTCTAAAAAAGGACCGGGAGCCGGTTGTGAAAACACTGTCGGATACGGGGTTGTTTCCCGGAACGTTGTTGCGCAGGTCAAATCTCAGATACACCTCGCAAGAATCGGCGGTGCAGTATACAGAACGGAATGTGCCACTTAGGGTCAGCCAGTCCTTGCCAGCATCATACGCATAATCGGTAAACAGGTATACATTCGGGTTGGCGCTGCCAGCCACGAGGTCAAGGGCTTTGTCGCCCACCTGTGCTGTCGCTTGAAAAACAGGATTTCCAAAATCATCGGTCAATGGGGCTGCTTTCTCGCAAGCTTCCATAAGCGCGAAAAAGGTCAGGAGGAAAAACAGATGCCTTTTGTGCATGTTGGGCGTATTTTTTTTATGGGTTAAATTGCCAGTGTACGCCGAAGTCAAACCAGGTTTTCTGGCGGGCTCCGGTGAATTGTGCGGTTTTTTGAAGGCTTTGCGGGCACCAGTTGGCTTGGGTGTACAGGTGCAAATGGGGTGTCAACACACGCGCCTGCACATTGACGAATGTGGACAGGTAGAAACGGCGAAAACCAAAATCATCCGGGTTTAAACGAACCGTTTTTTCCGTCATACTCGGTGCAGTGGCCACGTTGAACGAATTGGATTGCAGCTGCGTTTCTTTTCCGGTGAGGGTCAGCAACATGCCTGGCGACAGGCCTGCGCCCAGGCGGAATATTTTGTATTGCCAACCCAGTCCTATTGTTGTTTCCAGCCAGTATGCTTCGTGTGGATTTAACCGGGTTTCTGTGCGTTCAAAACCAAAGCTGTACCGCAGGGATGTACTTTCGAGGTCAACCGAGTCGATGTTTTGCAGCAAG
>JBMOHO010000310.1:0-4590 GCA_049317805.1 Saprospiraceae bacterium | reverse complement strand
TCCACTTTTTTCTGCACATCCTGAATGGCGCCTTGCGTTTCAGAGCGTTCTTTATCGCGTTCGGCACGCACGGCCTGGTCGGCCTTGAATTTCAAATCCTCAAGGTAGCGGGTGTGCGACACCAGGATGCGGCGGTCTTCCTTGTTGAATTCGATGACCTTTACCGTCAGGGTTTCGCCTTCATCCACAATGGTGTTGTCGTCTTTGCGGATGTGCTTGGCTGGTGCAAAAGCTTCGAGGCCGTCGGGCAACTGGAAAGTTGCGCCTTTGTCGTCGCGTTTCAGCACGGTCGCTTCGTGGTAAGAGCCTTGCGGGTAGGTAATTTCGTACGTATCCCAAGGGTTTTCCAGTATTTGCTTGTGGCCAAGGCTGATCTGTCGCTTGTCTTTGTCGATGTCCAACACCATCACTTCCAGCGGCTCTCCTACCTTGGTAAACTCGCTGGGGTGTGCGTAGCGCTTTGTCCACGACAAGTCGGAGATGTGTACCATGCCACCTACGCCTTCAGAGAATTCAACAAAGATGCCGTAGTTGGTCAGGTTTTTCACCGTGCCGGTATGGCGGCTGCCGATGGGGAAGCTGTTTTCAATTTCGCTCCACGGGTCTGCCGTCAGTTGTTTGACCGAGAGCGACATTTTGCGGTCGTGGCGGTCAATGGTAACCACGCGGGCCTGGATTTCTTCGCCGAGGGTGAAGAATTCTTTGGCCGGTACGCTTTGGTTGCCCCAGCTGATTTCGCTGATGTGGATGAGGCCTTCTACGCCGGGCATGATTTCCACAAATGCGCCGTAATCTTCAATGTTGACCACTTTGCCGGTCACCATGGCGCCCTCATTGATCTCTTCTGCGAGCACTTCCCACGGGTGCGGGGTGAGTTGCTTGAGGCCGAGGCTGATGCGTTTTTTGTTTTCGTCGAAGTCCAGCACCACCACGTTGATGCGCTGGTTGAGCGCCAGTACTTCGCTGGGGTGGCCGATGCGGCCCCAAGAGATGTCGGTGATGTACAGCAGGCCGTCTACGCCGCCAAGGTCGAGGAACGCGCCAAAGTCGGTGATGTTCTTCACAATGCCCTCCAACACCTGGCCCTTTTCGAGGCTGGCGAGGATTTGTTCGCGCTGTTCGGCCAAATCGCTTTCGATGAGCGCCTTGTGGCTCACGACGGCGTTTTTGATCTGTTCGTTGATTTTGACGACCTTAAACTCCATGATTTTACCCACGTACTGGTCGTAATCAATAACCGGTTTAATGTCGATCTGCGAACCCGGAAGGAATGTTTCCAGGCCGCTGCAATCGGCAATCAAACCGCCTTTTGTTTTGCTGATGATGGTACCGCTGATGATGGTGCCGTTCTTGTAGGAATCGACGATGCTTTCCCAGGCGCGCAAAATTTTGGCTTTTTTGCGCGACAGGCCGAGCTGGCCCTGGGCATCTTCCTGGCTTTCTACGTATACCTCCACCATGTCGCCCGGATTCAGGTCCGGCATGTCGCGGAATTCGTTTAATGAAACCAGACCGTCGCTCTTGTAGTTGATGTCGAGCACCACATCGCCGCTGCTGATGGAGCTGACACGGCCTTTGATGATTTCGTTTTCGTTGATGCTCCGAAGCGTAACTTCGTATGCAGCCAACATGGAAACGCGATCTGCGTCGGAATACACCTGCGCGCCGCGTTTGTCGATGTTCCAGTTAAAGTCGTCGTGCGCGCCACCGGCAATCGCCAACAAGCTTTCCGGTATTTCAAAGTCGTCTTCTTCATCGTCGTCGGCAATGCCAACTTCCGACAAAACGGGAGCGGCACTCACCTGAGGAGTGTCGTCGACACCGATTTCCGATTCTTCATTTCCGTTGGCAGGCGCTTCATCTTCTTCTTCTGTTTCCAAAGCGGCTTCCACCAACGGCGTTGTTTCTGCTGCTGCTTCTACTGTCGGCAATATTTCAGCGGCAATCTCTTCTGCTGTTTCAGCAACCACATCCACCGTTTCCAATGCGGGGGCTTCAACGGTTTCTTCAGCAGGCTCTTCCACAGCATCCACTGCGGGTGTTTCAACCGTTTCTTCGACAGGCAGGGTTACCTCGTCTTCGGCCGTCACCACCGGTGTGGTTTCAGGCGTTTCCGGTTCTTGTTTGGGGTCTTTTTCGTCGTCGATAATCATAACGTGCGGTGGTTCTCAGGGCTGATTTGGTGATGCTTTATGGATCAACACTTGGGGGCGTTGTCCTTACCCCTGCTTCGAAAAGCGGGCGCAAAGGTACGGGTAATCAATGGGATAAACAAAGCGACAAGCCAGAAATTTTTTTTACTGCAAAACGCCCTTGCGTTCGCGGAGCACCACTTTCCAGCCAGCGCTTTCCGCCATAAACCGCATCATGTCCACAATTTTGCCGGCTTGAGCTTCTGCGGCGGAAAACAGCGGGCCGTTCTCGGCTTTCTGGCGAATTAAATCTTTGGCTTTTTCATTGATCTGGTTGTATTCCGAGGTAGAAAATTGTGTAAAAAAACCCTGCTTGATGTCGTAATAGTCTAATTTATGGTCGATGCTCAATATTTGCGGCGTGGGCAATGGACCTATGTACATGGTGCGCGTAGCCGGGTCGGCCTCCATCTCCAGGTCTTTGAGATCGTAACCGACCGACACTTTGCCTTGCACCCGCACCAGCATTTTTTTGTCGTACAGCCAGGTAAAATACCCTTGATAGGCGTTGTAATCATAAATTTCGGAAAACTGGCCCTCCACGGTGATCAGCTTGGCCACCGATTGCATTTGCTCCAGCAGCACGGTCGCTTCTTCTTTTACATCTGCCGGGCGGCAACGAAACAACAAGTAGCCCAACAACACGCCCAGGGCCAGGGCGATCAACAACGGCAAGGATCTGAACATGCGGATACGGGTTAAATTTGCCTGCAAACATCGGTAAAACCCGGCGTTTCGACACGCTTAAACACCCATTGTGCATGGTGTTGGAAAAAAACAAGCTCGTCACCATAAAGTCAACATATTTTTACCCAAAACCTGCTACTACAATGCGCCTTATCCTTGCCATTGGCCTGCTGTTGACCGGCCAAGCTTCATCGGCCCAGACAGACACCCTTCGTTTGATTTTTGCCGGCGACATCATGGGGCACACGCCCCAGATTCAAAGCGCCGCGCTGGTACCCAATCAATCCTACAACTATCAACCCTGTTTTCAATACGTCAAACCGCTGCTGGAAAAAGCCGACATCGCCATCGGCAACCTCGAGTTGACCTTGCCGGGCAAACCGCCCTATACCGGCTATCCCATGTTTCGCAGCCCCGACGCACTGGCCGTCGCGCTCAAAGACGCCGGTTTTGACCTGTTGGTGACCGCCAACAACCACTCCAACGACAGCAAGGGCGCAGGCGTGGTGAGCACCATCGAAACCCTGCGCAACCTGGAGTTTGTGCAAACGGGCACCTTCAAAGACGCCCGCGACCGTGCCGCGCTGCATCCCCTGATGGTGTACAAAAACGGGTTCAAAATAGCCTTGGTCAACTACACCTACGGCACCAACGGCATTCCCACCGAAGCCCCTACCGTGGTCAACCTCATCGACACCGCTCAAATCCGGAAAGATCTCGAGGAGGCCCGCGCCCGAAAACCGCATTTCATCATCGCGGTCATGCACTGGGGACTGGAATATCAACTCATCGAAAACGCTGAACAGCGCGCCTTGGCCCGCTTCATGATCCGTCATGGGGCCGACCTGATCATCGGTGCCCACCCGCATGTGGTGCAGCCCGTCAATTGGGAGTCTGTTGAGATGCCCAACGGGCAAACCAAAAAAGCCCTGGTGGTGTATTCTCTGGGCAATTTTATTTCCAACCAGCAAAAAGTGCACACCGATGGGGGCATCATGTTCGAAATTGACCTTTTGCACCAAAAAGGCGTGCCCTACGCGGAATACGGTCGCTATGGCATGATTCCGGTATTTCGGTACATCCACAAAAGCCCGGAAGGCAAAACGACTTATTACGCCATACCGGCAAACGACTGGACGAAACACCCCGACGCTTACCCCAATATGCCCGCAACCTCACAAACGGCGCTCCGGACTTTTTTCAACGGCCTGACCAAACGATTGGCGGATTGCCCGCAGTGGTAACCAGCATAAACAAGCCTAAGCTCACTCCACCGTCACTTCCACCACATCTTCCAGATTCAGGCCAAGCAGGGTAGCGGCGCGGCCCATGTTAACCGCAATTTCCAGATACCCGGCGCTGTTGAACAGGCATAGGGGTTCGCCAACGGGGGCATCGCAATAGTTGACGCTGAGGCGGGTGATGGGGTCGTGGCGTTTGAAAAACAGGGAAAAGGGCTGATGGCCAACCACGCGTTCAAATGCCGGGCGGCGGATGTTGAGCACCGCGTTTTCAAAATGGTCGATGTGCATCACGGTACCGCGGATTCTGGTGGGGGTAATGACCGGCTGTAGGCCTATCCGCTGAAGCAACATGGGTGTCGATTCGCCCAGCTCATCCCAGGGCAATTGACCCGCAATGTGGGCTGCCGCTGCCGCAAATACGTCTTTGACAGCAAAATGGGCCCCACTGCCCGGACCGAGGTTTTTGA
>JBMOHO010000309.1:0-4601 GCA_049317805.1 Saprospiraceae bacterium | reverse complement strand
GTGGATCGCGGCGACGAACGCCTGAAAATCAGCCGCGAAGAGTGGGCCATGCGTTTCAATGAATACCTCTTGCACCTCGAACGTTTGTTTTCACCCGACCTGTTTATCCTTGGTGGCGGCGAAAGCAAGCGGTTTAATGAATACAAACACCTGCTCCAGCCCAAAGCGCGCGTGGTGCCCGCCCGCTTGCTCAACAACGCTGGCATCATCGGCGCTGCTGCTTTTGCAGCCGATTATGTCAATGCCTGATCACCCCGCTTTTCCAATGCCTTGAGCTGGCGCCTGCGCACCCGCGACACCACTACGATGCTGACCTCGTACAAGGCATACAGCGGAACAAATACCATGGTTTGCGATACCACATCGGGCGGCGTAATGATGGCCGCCAAAATCAGGATGATCACGATCGCATAACGCCGCACCGAACGCATCACCTGCGGCCCTATGACCCCAATGCTGCCTAAAAAATAAGCCACCACCGGCATTTCAAAAACGATCCCCATGGGCATGGTAAACATGGTCATGTAGGTGACGTACGAATCAAGCGTCGGCGAGGTGATGGCGCCTTCCAATGTGTATCCAGCCAAAAAGTTGATGGAAAATGGTGCGATGATGAAATACCCGAACCCTATGCCCAATAAAAACAGCAACGAACAGACCGCCACCACACCCCGAATGGATTTTCGTTCGGTTTCGTGCAATCCCGGCTGTATAAAGCGCCAAAATTCCCAGAAAATGTACGGAAAGGCGCAAATAACCCCCAGCCAAAACGACACAAACAGGTGCTGCATCAACACTTCGCCCAATTGCCGGGTAATGATGTCGAACTTTACGGGCTTGAAACACATGTTTTGCCCAAGTCCGAGTGCGTGCGACCAACTACACAACACCCTGTAGGTAAAAAAATCTTCGCGGCGTGGCCCAAAAATGACCTGCTCAAACACAAAATTTTTGTTGGCGAAAAAAAATCCGCCAAATACCGCAATGGCTAATGCCGCCCGTAAAATGTGCATGCGCAATTCGGCCACATGGTCAAAAAAGGACATTTCCTTTTCGCCCTGCGTGTTTTCCCGTACGTATTCCTGATCCAAAGGCATGTTCAATCGATGATTTTCTGATTAGACCCTACAAAAGTAAAACGTTGCATCGGTGCTTTGCGTATCAATACGACCCTGTGGCATAATAAACGTGAACTACGGGTATTTTTGACTGTTTGATGTACCAACATGACTAAAAAAAATCAATTGTTGATCGGGCTGGAACTCCTTGGCTGGCTGTTTACCGCTTTTGTGGTGTGGTGTATCCTGTATCCCATCCACCAGAGCATGCGCATCTGGATATTTGAAACATGGAATGTGGTGTACATCATTGTACTCATCACCTTGGTGCGTTACCTTTTTTTCTTGCCCCACACTTTTTTGGCCAGACAACAAGTGCTCAAATTCGTGGTGTTCATCCTGCTCATACCGCTCACCTTTATGCTTGCGCAAGGGTTGAACGGCTTCATGACCACCATTGAAAAACAAACCTGGGACGACATTACCGGCCACCTTCCACTGGAACAGCGGCGCACCATGGAAACCTACCTGTGGAACGAAATGCTTTTTTTTGCGGCCGGCAGCGTCATCGCTGCGCCGGTATTGGCGTGCAGGTTGCTGGTTTCCATTTGGCGTACGCACAATGAAAACCGGGCGTAATGCTTTTCAAGTCGCGGGAACCTCGCGGAGCGCCCGGCGCAATATCTTGCCCACGTTGGTCTTCGGCAATTCTTTCCTGAACTCCACTTTTTTAGGAATCTTGTAGCCTGTCAGATTGGCCCGGCAGTGCTCAATGACCTCTTCTTCTGTGAGCGACGGATGCTTTTTGACGATGAAGACCTTGACGGCCTCGCCCGACTTTTCATCAGGTACGCCTAATGCGGCCACCTCCAACACTTTGGGATGGGTTATGACTACGTCTTCTACTTCATTGGGGTACACGTTGAAGCCCGACACCAGAATCATGTCTTTTTTGCGGTCGACGATCTGGAAAAAACCATCCGGGTGCATGAATCCAATGTCGCCCGTACTCAGCCATCCTTCTGCGTTGATGACCTCGGCTGTCGCTTCCGGCTGGTTCCAGTATCCTTTCATCACCTGTGGGCCAAGGCACTGAATTTCACCCACTTCCCCTTGGGGCAGCACGGCGCCTGAATCGTCGACGATGCGCACGTCTGTAGAGGGCGCCGGCAAACCGATGGTGCCGATGCGCATGGTGTCGTCAAACGGGTTGCAACTGATAACCGGGCTGGATTCGGTCATCCCGTATCCTTCTGTGAGTTGGCACCCGGTGGTTTGTTGCCAGCGTTCGGCCACCGCACGTTGAAGGGCCATGCCGCCTGCGCAAGAAATTTTTAACGAGGAAAAATCCAGCGCTTTGAAAGCATCCTGGTTCATCAGTCCATTAAACAGCGTGTTGACACCGGTCACCAAAGTCGGCTTGTACTTGCGCCATTCCTTGATCAACGTTTTCAGGTCACGGGCATTCACAATCAGTATATTACAACCCCCAACGCTCATGATGCCGAGGCAATTGACCGTAAATGCAAAAATGTGATAGAGGGGCAGGGGGCAAAGGGCCGTTTCGGCAGCCTCTTTGAGTTTGGGCATCATAATGGCGCGAATCTGGAGCATGTTGGCTACCAGGTTTCGATTGGTCAGCATGGCACCTTTCGATACGCCGGTGGTGCCGCCGGTGTATTGCAGTATAATGGTGTCGTCGGGAGTGGTTTTCACCACCTGCATTTTCAGCTTGCTGCCTTCGGCGAGGGCTACCTCAAACGTGACGGCACCTGGCAACTGGTATTTGGGCACCATGCCTTTCCAGCGCACAACCCAATTGACAACCCAGCCCTTGAGCCCCAACAGTTCGCCAATGCTCGTGGTGATCACCGTTTGAATACCGGTGTCGGCAATGATCTGCTCCAGATTGGCGGCAAAATTTTCGGCAATGACAATCGCTTTGGCGCCCGAGTCGATAAACTGATAACGCATTTCGCGGGGGGTGTACAAAGGATTGGTATTCACCACCACCAAACCGGCCCGCAGACAGCCCAGCAATGCGATGGGATATTGCAGCAAGTTGGGCATCATGAGGGCAATCCGGTCGCCTGGTACCAGTCCCCTCGATTGCAGGTACGCCGCAAAGGCTTTGCTTTGCCGGTCCAGATCGCCAAATGACATGCTTTTGCCCATCGACACAAAAGCGGGCAGTTTGGCGTATTTCCGCACGCTCTCATCAACCATGTCCAACACGGTGGGAAATTCATTCGGATCTATGTAAGCCGGCACACCGGCGGAATAGCGCTGAAGCCAGGGTTTATCCATTGGAAAAATGTTGTTTACAGCTTTGTTTTAAGGCATTGCATCCACTATGCTCATTACCCTGAAGGTCGGCGCAGTACCGTCCGGCTTTGTCGGGACAAACAAGGTGGTTCGGGTTTCGCCGGGCAACAGATCAAAAAAGTTGTCTTTGAAAAACCCGTCGACGCTGCTGCGAAGATAGATGTTGCGGGCTAATTGATCGCTTTTTAATGTAATTTCATAACCATTATCGGTTTTGGCGGCTTGTAAAGCGATGTTTGTTTTGGGCAAATGCTGGTTTTTGGGCGGAGCAAAGTACACCGTCCGCCGGTGCAACACCGATCCATCCGGGGCGCTCAACACGCAAAGGGCCATCAAATCAACCCGTTTTTTTCCAGGCCATTTGCTCAGCGGGAGCTCAAGGATCAGTTTTGCCGAGTCGGTGTGGAGCGTCACTTCCTTTGTCGCCGTTTCCTCCAGCACCCGGCCCTCAAAATCCATAATCTGCACTTTGAGGTTGGCCCTGACATTGTCCTGATCATCCGTCACGCCGTACACCTTCAGGGTCTCTTCGTCTACATACGGCAGCACGGCCACGGGTTTAAAGGCATCGCGCGCAGTGTAGTGCAGGGCTTTCCACCGTCCGTACGAATCGATGCTCGACCACGAGGCCACAGGCCACACATCGTTGAGCTGCCAGTACAAGGTGCCCATGCAATACGGTTTGTTGCGTCTGTGGGCCTCCAATCCTACGCGCATGCCCTCGGCTTGCAGCACCTGGCTGAGGTAAACGAAATTTTCAAAGTTGGCAGGTACACCGTAAGCGCGCTTCATGTACTCGGCAATGAGGGCGTTGCCGCGGGGGTGTTTTTGGTGGGCGAGCATCACCGGGCTGTCCAATTTGCGGTCTTCCGGCAAGGTAAAGGATTCAATGGTTTCCCAGGAGGGGAATGCCTGAAACCCGAATTCGCTCATGAAACGGGGCACTTTATGGTTCAGTACTTCAAACGGCTCTTCATCGTGCCATACCCCCCAGTAATGGGCGTCGCCTTCGCGCATCGACTTGGGGGTGAGGCGCCCGTGTTGGGGCGAACTTTCCCAATAGGGCACGCCAAGGGCATAGTTTTCCACGTACGTGGGCAACAGGTCGTTAAACAGGGTTTTGTAGTCTTGCCACAGTTTGGCGCGTTGCGCCTCCGAGAACTGCATTTGCCAGCCCCAGTTGTTCCAGGCTTCGTTGTTTTCGTTGTTGCCGCACCA
>JBMOHO010000308.1:0-4615 GCA_049317805.1 Saprospiraceae bacterium | reverse complement strand
AAAGTTGCGGCGACTTTAGTCGCCGACAGAAATCGAAAGGTAAAAGTTGCGGCGACTTTAGTCGCCGACAGAAGTCAAAAGGTAAAAACTTGCAACGACTTTAGTCGCCAACAGAAGTCAAAAGGTAAAAGTTGCAACGACTTTAGTCGCCGACAGAAGTCAAAAGGTAAAAGTTGCAACGACTTTAGTCGCCAATAGAAGCCGCTGGCGCTGGCACAAAACGAATCGACAGCGAATTGACGCAGTGCCGCGTGTTTTTGGGCGTCATGCGTTCGCCGCTGAATACGTGTCCCAGGTGCCCCCCGCAATTGGTGCACAAAATTTCTACCCGCTGCATGCCCAATGAATGATCAGTATGGCGGGTTACCGCTCCGGGTATCTCATCGTCGAAAGAAGGCCAGCCGCAGCCGCTGTCAAATTTGTCCGTAGAAAAATACAAGGGGGCATTGCAGCGCCGACAAATGAACGTGCCATTGGCTTTGTGGTTGTTGTATTCGCCCGTAAATGCCCGCTCCGTGCCTTTATGCTCAATGACGTGTGCCTCCTCGGGGGTCAACTTGTTCCATTCCGCTTCCATATTGTTGATTTGTTTATTTGATGATGTGTGGATTTGTTTATTTGTTGATGCGTATAGTAAACCCATTTCCAGCCAAAAGGATTTGTCCTCTACAAGACAATTGAGCCAACCCCCAAATCCGAAATCCAAAATCCGAAATCCGAAATCCAAAATCCGAAATCCAAAATCCTTATACCTTTGTGCCATGCAATGGGTTGCCTATTGGGTTCTTGGTATTTGCGTGCTGGGTTTGCTGCACACCTACGTGTTGTATCCGTGGGGCATGCGGTGGGCGGCAAAAGGGAAACCGAGCCATACGGACGTTTTTGGGCCAGACGACCCTGCGCTTCCGGTGGTGTCAGTCCTCATGTCGGTATACAACGAAGAAAAAGTGATGGCCGCCAAACTGCAAAGTTTGTTTGCACAGGCATATCCATCGGATAAACTGTTTTTTTTCATTGGTTCCGACTGCTCCTCGGATCAAACGAATCCGATGGCATCGGCGGCGGCAGCAGGGCGGGCCAATTTTTTCTTTTTTCCGTATGTCGAACGCCGGGGCAAACCGCCGGTCATCAACGATCTGGTAGAAGCAGCGATCACGCGCCACCCGGCTGGCCCGGGACATGTACTGTTGTTGACCGACGCCAGCGTGATGTTGTCGCCTCAGGTCGTATACCATCTGGTGCGCCATTTCCGCGATCCCCGAATCGGGTTGGTGGACGCGTATATGCAAAACGTGAACTTGCAGTCCCAGGGCATCAGCACGAGCGAAAACGCTTACATGGGCGGCGAGACCATGCTCAAGCACGCCGAAAGTGTGCTGTGGGGCCAGATGATGGGCCCTTTTGGCGGCTGCTATGCGCTGCGGTCTGATTTGTTTGAGCCCATTCCCGCAAAACACTTAGTCGACGATTTTTTCCTCAGCTTCAGGGTGCTCGAGAAAGGATTTTGGGCCATCAACGATTTGCAGGCGGTATGTACGGAGGGCGCTACGCACCATGTTGGCGTGGAATTCAAGCGCAAAAAACGCATTGCGGCGGGCAGTTTTCAAAACCTGGCCTTGTTCAAACGCTGGATCATGCCTCCCGCCACCACCCTGGGGTTTGCTTTTTTTTCCCACAAGGTCTTGCGCTGGTGGGGCGGATTCTTCCTCTTGTTTGGCTGCATCGCCATGGGCGTTTTGGGTTTGTACAACCAAATGTGGTTGTACGTGTTCATAGTTTCCGTGGTTTTGCTGGCCAGTTTGCCCTTGATTCACCAACTGCTCGAACGCCTGCATTTCCCTTTTGGGCCCATACGCCACCTGGCTTATTTCATTTCCATGAACGCGGCTTTAGTAGCCGGGTTTGTACAATGGTGGCGCGGCATCAAGGGCAGTGTATGGCAAAGAACAGCACGATATTAATTACATGACATTCAACACCATAGAAGAAGCCTTAGCCGATTTGAGGGCTGGCAAAGTGATCATCGTTGTGGACGACGAAGACCGCGAAAACGAAGGAGATTTCATTGCCGCCGCCGAAATGGTCACGCCGGAAATGATCAACTTCATGTCTACGCATGGGCGCGGACTTATTTGCACGCCCATTGAGGAAAAGCGCGCCGAGGAGCTCGATTTGCCGCTGATGGTAAACGCCAATACCGCCTTGCATGAAACAGCGTTTACGGTGTCCATCGACCTGATCGGGCAAGGATGCAGCACCGGCATCAGCGCATACGATCGGGCCACCGGCATCCGGCATATGATCAGTCCGGCTGCCAAGTCCACCGATTTTGCCCGTCCCGGACATATTTTCCCCCTCCGCGCCAAAAATGGCGGCGTGCTCCGGCGCACCGGCCACACCGAGGCAGCAGTAGACCTGGCCCGTTTGGCGGGCATGTATCCGGCTGGTGTGCTGGTGGAAATCCTGAATCCAGACGGCTCCATGGCCCGCTTGCCGCAGTTGCTGGAGGTGGCCAAACAGCTTGACCTGAAAATCATCAGCATAGACGATCTGGTGGCCTACCGCATGCGCAGCGAACGTTTTGTGCGGCCCGACGTGCGCACGCCGCTGCACACCCGCTGGGGCGAATTTGAGGCGGTTACGTACGTGGACGAAAGCAGTGGCGACTGCCATTTGGTGCTGAAAAAAGGCGAATGGACTGCCGACGAGCCCGTACTGGTGCGGGTACATTCTTCTTCTGAAACCGGCGACATCCTGGGTTCCTTGTTGTCGGACTATGGTTCGCAAATCAACACCGCGTTGAAAACCATTTCCGAGGTTGGCAAAGGCGCTTTTGTATACCTGCGGCAACACGACAAAAGCAACTTGCGCGCCCAATTGCAGTTGTACAAACAACTGGCAGAAAACGGCGAATTAGACCGGTTCAAACTGCACACCAAATTGGGACAGAAAGACTTTGGCGTGGGTGCACAAATACTCCGCGACCTCGGTATCACCCGCATTCGGCTGCTCACCAACCACCCACGGCCACGTTCGGGTTTCATCGGGTATGGGCTGGAAATTGTAGAGAACCTGCGCCTCGGCGATGTGGAATGATTGGCCACGGACGGCCTGGGGCAACCGTATTTTGCAGAAAGGCGTCCAGTTTTTTGTAGTTTTGCATTTACAAATATGAAAGAGAATACCACGGTCAAGCCGTACAATGCCCACGAAGGGAAGAAAGAGCAGGTGGAGCGCATGTTCGACGCCATTGCGCCGCGCTACGACCTGCTGAACCGTGTGCTGTCGTTGGGCATCGACGTGCAGTGGCGCAAACGCGTGATCCGCAAACTGGCAGCCTCCAACCCGCACCGCGTGTTGGATGTGGCCACCGGAACGGCTGATGTGGCCATCCTGAGCGCGCAAGCCATTCCAAACGCCACTTTTGTGGGCGTTGATATAGCCAACCAGATGCTGGACATCGGGCGGGGCAAAATACGCGATCAGGCGCTCCAGGAACGCATTGTGCTGGAAACCGGCGACAGCGAACAACTGCGATTTGCCGACAACAGTTTCGATGCGGCCACCGTGGCTTTTGGGGTGCGCAATTTTGAAGACCTCGAAAAAGGCCTGTCGGAAATGCGGCGCGTGCTGAGGCCTGGCGGACAATTGCTGGTGCTCGAATTCTCGTGTCCACGCCTTTTTCCGTTCAAACAACTATACAACGCCTACTTCAAATACGTTTTGCCCCTCATCGGGCGTTTAACCAGCAGCGATCCGCGGGCATACCAGTATTTGTTCGAAAGTGTTCAGGCATTTCCGGATGGCACCGAATTCACGCGTATCTTATCCAAAACCGGTTTTAAGCAACCCAATTGCGAACCACTAACCCTGGGCATATGCTCTTTGTACACGGCCGTCAAATAAGCCTCACCGCCGCCCTGCTGTTGCTGGTGGTTTGCTGCGCACAGGCGCAAAGCAATAAAGGCAATTACAACTTTCTGGACTTCCAGCAAAAACCCTATTATTTTGGCATTACGTTGGGGTTGAACAGGAGCGACTACCGAATTTTCAAGTCCAATGCGTTCATCCTCAATGATTCCTTTGCCTCTGTGGAGTCGGTCACCGGACCCGGGTTCAACCTCGGCATCGTGTCCAACCTCCGGCTCGGGAACTATTTTGACCTGCGGTTTCTGCCCACCCTGTCTTTTGCCGAACGCAACCTGAAATACACATTACCTGGCGACAAAGACGTGTTTCTGGAGCGCACCATCGAATCGGTTTTTGTCGAGTTGCCGTTTCATGTGCGGTACAAGTCGGCACCTTTTCACGACATGCGCCTGTTTGTCATTGCCGGCGTGAAGTACTCATTTGACGTGGCCAGCGACTCCCGTACGCGCCAGGCCGAAACGCTGGTGAAAATTGCGCCCACCGATTTCCAGTTTGAGTATGGTGCCGGTGTGCAAATCTTTTTCCCTTACTTTATTTTTTCACCGGAAATCAAGGTTTCCAACGGCATGAACAACGTGTTGTTGTACAATCCCGAGTTGCAGCAGAGCACGGTGCTGGAAAAGGTGTTGTCGCGCACGTTTACGATTTCGTTGCATTTTGAGGGGTGATTAAACAATCCACCATC
>JBMOHO010000307.1:0-4579 GCA_049317805.1 Saprospiraceae bacterium | reverse complement strand
CGCCGAGCGGCGACTGAAGTCGCCGGAACTGGTTTCGTGTACGCGGCGGATGAATATTTCGTCGAAAGTGGGCAGCAATTCTTCAAAGTGGCGCACTTTAAGTTGTTTTTCGAGGCAGTATTGAAGCAGTTCATTGCCGTCTTGAGCTTCCGTCAAATGCACCACTGCGCCGTTTTCATCGTTTGCGATGCGGTTGAAGCGCGTGGTGAAGTCCGGAGGAAACGCACCCTCAATGTCGAGTCGAAAGTGGTTTTGTTTGAAAGTGGACTTGATGTTTTTCACTTCGCCCTCCAGCACGTTTTGGCCTCTGTTGATGAGCACGATGTGTCGGCACATTTCTTCCACTTGTTCCATGCGGTGGGTGCTGAAAATGATGGTGGCACCTTGTTCGTTGAGTTGGCGAATCTCGTCTTTGATGAGCGCGGTGTTGATGGGGTCGAGTCCGCTGAAGGGTTCGTCGAGGATCAGCAGGGTAGGGCGGTGCACGACAGTGGCGATGAACTGGATTTTCTGCTGCATGCCTTTGGACAGTTCTTCCACCTTTTTGTTCCACCAGGAGGTGATGTCGAATTTGGTGAGCCAATAATCGAGGGCCTGTTGGGCTTCCGTGGCGCTTAGCCCTTTAAGTCGAGCGAGATAAACAAGGTGTTCGCCCACTTTCATTTTTTTGTACAGTCCGCGTTCCTCGGGCATGTAACCAATCATTTTGGGCGTATCGGTGTTGAGCCTTTGCCCGTTGAGCAGGATCACGCCTTCATCCGGGGCGGTTATGGTGGTAATCATGCGGATGAGCGAGGTTTTGCCGGCACCATTCGGGCCGAGGAGACCGAATACGCTGCCACGCGGCACGTCGAAACTCACGTGGTCTACGGCCGTGTGGCTTTCGTATCGTTTCACGACGTTTTGTATGGAAAGGATCATGTCAGATCTATTGATTTGGTCTGTGCTGAATGGAACACGTTGCAAAACTGAGGATGATGGTGCGTAAGGTGGTGGTTTTTCCGGCAAAAACTAGGATTTATTCGGCGAAAAGCAGGATTTGTCTGAAATTACCTAACTTTCGGCTATGCAAACCCTTTACAATTTCATCAACAATCAATCTACAGCCCCCCTCACAGGTCAGTGGCTCGACAACTACCAGCCTGCCACAGGCTTGGTGTATGGTCGTCTGCCTGATTCAAGCCCGGAGGATGTGCACCTGGCTGTTGAGGCTGCTAAAGCCGCTTTTCCGTCCTGGGCCGCCCTGCCACCTGAACAGCGCCACGATCTCCTGCGCGCCGTGGCCGACGGCATCCTGCGCAACCTTGATCGGCTGGCGGAAGCGGAGAGCATGGATTCGGGCAAAACCATCACCACAGCTCGAAGCATCGACATCCCCCGCGCGGCGCTCAATTTCAAGTTTTTTGCCACAGCATTGCTGCATTTTGCCTCCGAAAGCCATTACCTGCCGGGTGTGCTCGGATACACCCTGCGACAGCCTTTGGGTGTGGTGGGCTGCATCTCGCCCTGGAACCTGCCCTTGTATCTGTTCACCTGGAAAATAGCACCTGCCCTTGCTGCGGGCAACTGCGTAGTGGGCAAACCCTCTGAGGTGACGCCCCTGACCGCCGCCTTGCTGGGCGAAATAGCCGCCGAAGCCGGTTTGCCGCCTGGCGTGCTCAACATCGTGCATGGCTTAGGGCCGCGTGCCGGCGAGGCAATCGTACGCCACCCCGACGTGAAGGCCATTTCCTTTACAGGCAGTACACGAGCCGGGGCCGCCATTGCGGGCATAGCGGCGCCCATGTTCAAAAAATTGAGCCTGGAACTCGGTGGTAAAAACCCGGTACTCATTTTTGCCGATTGCAATTATGAGCAAATGCTGGAGACTACGGTGCGCTCCTCGTTCAACAATCAGGGCCAAATTTGCCTGTGCGGCTCCCGCATTTACGTCGAACGGTCGTTGTACGAGCGTTTTCGAAGCGATTTTGTAGAAAAAGTAAAAACCCTGCGTGTTGGCGACCCGGCCGATCCCGATAGCCAGCTCGGAGCCGTGGTGTCACAAGTACACTATAATAAGGTGTTGGGCTATATTGAACTTGCCAAACAGGAGGGTGGGGTAGTGCTGTGCGGTGGCGTTCCGGTCAATATGCCAGGCGAACTGTCTGGAGGATGGTACATCGCGCCTACCGTCGTGGAGGGTTTGTCGGCAGTATGTCGCACCAATCAGGAAGAGATATTTGGACCGGTGGTCACCATTCAACCTTTTGACACCGATGAAGAGGCGCTTTTAATGGCCAACAGCACCGAATATGGGTTGAGCGCTGTGGTGTGGACTCAACACCTGACCCGGGCCCACCGGCTGGCAAATGAGTTGCAGGCCGGAATCGTATGGATCAACACCTGGATGCTCCGCGACCTGCGCACGCCTTTCGGTGGGGTGAAACATTCAGGCGTCGGTCGGGAGGGTGGTTGGGAAGCCATGCGCTTTTTTACAGAAACCAAAAGCGTGACAGTGGCTGATTAGTATTGTCTCCACAACCTGGCTCCTACACGGATCACCGGTGAGATATCTGTTTGGGAAATATGATATTGCGTATCGCCAAAATCAACACTTTTAGCTCCCCGTACGTACACGTGTACGCCTGGCTGCACGTAAAAGATTTTCCCGATAAAAAACTGATAGCTCAACCCGCCGCCGACATCGTTGCTCCGAATGTTTTTTTGAATGCCGCTGCTTTGTTGTTCAATGGCAAAGGTGTGGAGTTCCACAAAAGCAAACAGTTCGAGGTGTTTATACAGGTCGTAACCTAAGGTAAAACCGGGCGATGTTTTATAAAACCGCTTAAACTCGGGCGAAGAATTGTTGATGCCGGCGCGTTCTGCGTTGTAATGGCCGCCGTTGATCACGCTTATCCTGAACCTGAATTTGCGATACCGGTATCCAACAGCTGCATGATACCCTCCTGTAAAAAACATGGGCACGAGGCTTTCGATCTCAAAAGCCTGTTTCACTGAATAACTGGCTGGGATGGGGTGCAGGAATGTACTGTAGGTAGTGTCGTTTTGTGCAAACGCAGGTGTTGTCAATAGTAAAAATGCCGCTAAAAGTACGATATTGTGTTGCATGGAAAGTCGTTAGACGATGAACGAATATTCATCATTCCACAAAGGTGGGTTCAATCCATTCATAAAAGATTATACTCCTGTTGTTTAAAGTTGTATCATTCTCAGGTGTCGTTTTCTACGGTCCACATTACCCTTTCACATGATCCCTTTTGTACCTTGTGGCCGAAAACGGACCTGCCCCTCGTGTCTACACCATTTAGAAACCTAACTTTACGCCATCAGCATGATGAAATCAGACACCACCACCCTCGGAACGGATTATTCAAATGCCGTAAAACACCCTGAATTGGTACGATGGGTGAAAGAAACCGCCGAGTTTTGCCAACCCGACAATGTATATTGGTGCGACGGCTCCGAAGCGGAGTACGCCAACATGTGCAACATGCTTGTTGACAAAGGCACCTTCATCCGCCTCAATCCGGAAAAACGCCCCAACAGTTTTGCCTGTTTCTCCGATCCATCTGATGTGGCTCGTGTAGAAGACCGCACTTTTATTTGCAGCCTGCGCAAGGAAGATGCAGGCCCTACAAACAACTGGATGCCTCCGCGCGACATGAAAGTGCTCCTCCAGGGCCTTCTTCAAGGTTGCATGAAGGGGCGGACTTTGTATGTAATCCCCTTCAGCATGGGCCCCGTCGGATCGCCCCTTTCGCACATCGGAGTACAGTTGACGGACTCGGAGTATGTGGTGGTCAACATGAAGATCATGACCCGCATGGGCAAAAACGTCGTTGACACCTTGGGCGAAGACGGCGAATTTGTAAAATGCATCCACTCGGTAGGTGCACCATTAGCGCCCGGTCAAAAAGATGCCCTTTGGCCCTGCAACCCCGCCGTGAAATACATTGTACATTACCCGGAAGAACGCGCCATTGTATCGTATGGCTCGGGTTACGGCGGCAACGCCCTGTTGGGTAAAAAATGTTTTGCCCTGCGCATTGCCTCCAGCATGGCCCGGGAAGAAGGTTGGCTGGCTGAACACATGCTGATCCTCGGTGCCGAAAGCCCGGAGGGCGAAAAAACATACGTTGGCGCAGCATTCCCCAGCGCCTGCGGCAAAACCAACTTTGCCATGCTCATTCCGCCCACCGAAATGGAGGGCTGGAAAATTACCACTGTTGGCGACGACATTGCCTGGATTAAACCCGACGAAAAGGGTCGTCTTTACGCCATTAACCCGGAGGCCGGGTACTTCGGCGTTGCTCCCGGCACCAATGTAAAAACCAACCCCAATGCGATGGCTACCATCGCGTCGAATACGATTTTCACGAATGTGGCCATCACAGCCGACGGTGATGTGTGGTGGGAAGGCATGACCAAAGAGGCGCCTGATGGCCTTACCGACTGGCACGGCCAACCTTACGACAAAAACAGCGGCAAACCAGCAGCACACCCCAATGCCCGGTTTACGACGCCGGCGCATCAAAACCCGGTAATTGACCCCAATTGGGAAGACCAAAAGGGTGTACGC
>JBMOHO010000306.1:0-4689 GCA_049317805.1 Saprospiraceae bacterium | reverse complement strand
CCACGAACCGTTTCACAGCAACATACACACGATGGAATGAGGGCAAAAAATTCCGCATTCCGCATTCCGCATTCCGCATTCCGTATTCCGTATTCCTACAGCGATTGAATCAAATCATAATGCGACACCACATGCATGCCCCCTGAAAGGTCTTTGACCACCACGGCCGGGATTTGTTTGCTGAGGTAGCGCTGGAGCTGGCCGATGGGCAAGTTTTCCTGCACAATGGGGAAGGCCGCGCCCATGACGTCGCGGATGGTGCGTTCCGAGTTGGTCATGGGGTTGTCGAGCAGGAAATGCAGCACCTGGGTTTCGGTGATGGAGCCCACCATGTTGTCGGATTCCAACACAGGCAATTGGCTTACATCGTGGTTTTTCATGAGGTTGAAGGCGTGGCGCACGGTGTCGTCGGCCTGGACGGAAATGAACCGGCGGTCTTTTTTGCGGGAAATGAGGTCGCTGACCTTGAGTTCGGTTTCCAGAAAGCCGCGCTCGCGCATCCAGTCGTCGTTGTATACCTTGCCCACGTAGCGGCTGCCGTGGTCGTGAAAAATGATGACCACCACGTCGTCTTTTTTCAATTGGCCGCGCAACTGCCACAGGGCACCCATGGCGCTGCCGCAAGAATAGCCGAGCAGCAGTCCTTCTTCGCGGGCCAGGCGGCGTGCCCATAAGGCACCGTCTTTGTCCGACACCTTTTCGAACTTGTCGATCAAGGAAAAATCAACGTTGGCTGGCAGAATGTCCTCGCCGATGCCCTCCGTGATGTACGGGTAGATTTCCTTGGGGTCGAACACGCCCGTTTCATGGTATTTTTTGAACACGGAGCCGTACGTATCGGCACCCCAGACCTTGATGTCCGGATTTTTTTCTTTCAGGTATTTGGCCACGCCCGAAACCGTGCCACCGGTGCCCACGCCCACCACGAGGTGCGTGATTTTACCTTCAGTTTGGGCCCATATTTCGGGTCCGGTGGATTCGTAGTGCGCCTGTCGATTCGACAGGTTATCGTACTGGTTGCACCAGAAAGAATTGGGTATTTCCTCACTGAGTCGGCGGGCTACGGAGTAGTAAGAGCGTGGGTCTTCCGGGCCTACGTTGGTGGGGCACACGATCACTTCTGCGCCCACAGCCTTGAGGATGTCTACTTTTTCCTTGCTTTGTTTGTCGGTGGTGGTAAAAATGCAGCGGTATCCGCGCACGGCGCCCACCAGGGCCAGGCCCATGCCCGTGTTGCCGGAGGTGCACTCCACAATGGTGCCGCCGGGTTTCAGGTCGCCGCGCGCTTCAGCGTCATCGATCATTTTGACGGCCATGCGGTCTTTGATGGAGTTGCCGGGGTTGTATGTTTCCACTTTAGCCAGCACCAAAGCCGGGATATCGGCAGCCACCCTGTTCAATCGGATCAGGGGCGTATTGCCGATGGTTTCAAGCACATTATTTTTGTATTGCATGGTTTAAGCTGTTGCGGGTTGATGCGTTTGCAGGATGTGGAGCATTTCCGTTTGGACGGCGTGTTTGAGCGACGCAGCGTCGTGATGCGCCGGAAAAACCGGTTTACACCAGACGACGTGCACAACGCCGGGGCGAAGATACAGCCCTTGTGTGCGATTTTGGACATCAAGCAGCGTTTGGGCCAATACGGGCGTCTGGCATTCGATGGCTATTCGAAAAGCGCCATCATAAAACGGCGCAAGCGGTTCCCGGGTTTTGTTTCTGCTGCCCTCCGGGTAAATAAAAATACTCCAGCCGTCTAACAGCGCTTTTTTGAGTTCCACCACGCTTTGCACGCGGCTGGCAGTACTGGCACGGTCGACGGTAAGGCACATTTTTTGCACCACCCACCCAAACACCGGAATGCGTCGCAATTCGTGTTTGGCCAAAAACCGAAAAATGCCTGGAAAGGCCACCGCGTTGATGATGAAATCGAGGATGCTGCGGTGGTTGCTGATCAGCACATACGGCTGGTCGGTCGACACTTGATCCAGACCTTCGACCCGCAAGCGAATGCCGATGAGGGCCAGATACACAGGCGAAAACACGCGGTGCAGGAAGTAAATGTTGCGTTTTAATGCCCTTTTTTCTGAAAAACAGATCGCATTGACCAACAACCAGGGCAGGCTGAAGGTCATAAGCAGCAAAAAAAACAAAATAGCCCAAACACCCCAAAAGCCTTCCAAAAGTCGCATGATGGCACAAAAATACAAATCCCGTTTCCAAAAGAGTCATTACTTTTCAGCCTGATAATCCATGAGCAAACCCTTTAAATAAATCCAAATATGTATTCAAAGTTACTCGCCACTCTGTCTTTAATCCTTTTTCTGTCGTCTTTTCAATCCGTACGCGGTCAAAACGTGCTGATTAACTATGAAAACAGCGATTCCCTGTTTGTTTGCGGGGTCGATACGTTTTTCATCACCTTGCAAAATCCGGGCACTTTGCCGGTGTTGAACGGCACGCTCACCCTGACGTTGCCCACGGGATTGGCATACGTACCCGGAACGGTGACGGGGATTCTGGAGCAAAACATCGCCGATGTGACCAAACCTGTTTTTCTGGCACCGTCAGTAGAAGCAGGCGTGCCTTTGTCGGTCACCTTGCAGATCACGGCCAATTGTGCGGCGGCCGAGGCGCTGGATGCCGGCGAGTTGTTTGTGGCACAAATCAGCTTCCAGTCTGCCGGAGGCAACCTCCAAATCAGCACCACCTCCATTCCGGTGGAAACAGGCTTGGTCCTCATTACCAGCGTACAAGACGCTTTCATGACCGGGGAGAAAGGCGACACCCTCATGCGCACCATTCGGGTGACCAACACCCGTTTGGGAAAAATCGGACGCGTGTTTCTGCGCGACTTTTACCCCGCCAATGGCATGAATATTTTTGACGTATCCAATGCGTCGACACAAAACATCCAGACAGGTACCGTCGCAGCCCAGTTTGACGGCGTGTATTTGGCCCAATTTGGCGACGGCGATGAATGGCTGGAACTAAACGAAACCATGGACATTGTGGAGAAAATAGCCATTACCGATTGTGGCACGCCGACCATTTTCAACGAATCGCGCATCCAGGTGGGTTGGGGCTGCGATGCGCAAACGGAATGCCGGTACGACAGCGCGCTGGCCACCGTACAGATTGTGCCGTTTACCAAAATACCCAACATCAAAATAGAAGGCAACACTAAACTGACCAGCAATGGCTGTGGCAACAATCCGGCGCAACAGACCATGAAAATCATCAATACGGGTACTGGCGACGGCAAAAATGTGCAGTTGACTTTTGTTGTCACCGAATCCCTTTACAACAGCATGCTGGCGGGCAGTTTCACCCTGACGACCAACGGCCAGACGGAACCCATTACACCCAACACTTTTGTACTAAACCCGCTCGTTGATTGCGGGGTGTCCAATGGCTACCGGAGTGTGACCATGCTCCTGAAGTCGGTACCCGCTTTAGACACCCTCTTGTTATCGTTCGACATTGTCAGTTGCTCAAACAGTTGCTACGAACCCAAATTTTACGTTCGGGGCACGTTTTTTTACGTCAAAGAGTGCCCCGTCGGCAATGGTATTTCGGAAAATTTCTTTCTGCCCGTCGATACCTTTTTTTATGACATTGCTTATGGCATAAACACCGATATTGGTGCCTGCCTGGAAAGCGGGAAAACCTATCCGTACAGCGTGTACCTCAAAAGTGAACGCAACCAGGATGCCGAAGGGTTTGCTGTTTTCACCATGCAATTGCCCAAAGGCCTCACGATAGACACCGCCAGTTGTGGTTTGTCCACTACCAACGGCCAGTTGCCTGCGCTGTTTACTACCACTACCGTGACACAACCGGCTGACCGGCAAATAGTGGAAATGGCCTTTGCGTTGCCCCTGCCCAACGATTCCATGGCCATTGATTTTTGCATTCGGTATGACTGCACGCCCGACATGGTCACCGAAGGCGCTGCACTCTGCGCGTCTAACCAGATAGAAATCATTCCGGTGCCCACCGACACTACTTGCAGAGACGGGTTGTGCAGGGCCAAAGTGCTGTATCAGGTAGGCTTCACCGATTCTTTGGTCAACATCGATTGCGCCTTTGGCAAATGCGATTTTTTCTATGTGGAGGTCAATTCAGATTGTTTTGATTGCGTAACAGACACCATAACACCCTGTGCGCTTTTGGAGGGTTCGGTCAACTGGTTTTTCGACACCTACCGCCTGAACCTTGGTTATCGGGACGACAACGACGACCGAATAGCGGATGCCCTTGTGCCGCCCACCCTGAACCTGATCAACCGAAACCGGTACATCCCGGGCGACACCATGCGCGTGGCCATTCAGGGGGTGGTGCTACCCGGCAGTCCGCTCATTTCCATTTTGCCCCGTCAGATTTGGCATGAGGTGGCCCAAACCGACGTGCAGCCGGGATCTGGCACCTACGCCGTTTCGCAGGGCCAAAATTTATTCACCAACGCAGACAGCATTCAATGGGTCAACAGCTACATTTCGGTCAAATATGCCGACGGGACTACGGTGGGTTGTGCGCTGCAAGACCTTGCTTCCATCAGAGACCAGGGGTTTTACCAGTTTACAAAAGTCAATGTGTTGCCGCCGGTCATCACCGAGCAGCTGATTTCCCAGTCGCATTGTTTTGTCATAGACCTGGAAGAAGCGTTTTTGAGCGGCTGCCTGCCCAGGC
>JBMOHO010000305.1:0-4699 GCA_049317805.1 Saprospiraceae bacterium | reverse complement strand
CATGGTTTCATATTTCACAGGCGAACAATTCGACAACAGCGCGTGCATTGGCGGAGGTGAACGGGAAGGAAAATCGGCCAATGCTACACTCCCGACACCCATCACCCTTTACCCCAACCCGGCCACCAATATGATTGTCGTACAAGGAGCGCCGGAGAATGCTCAAGTGAACATTACCGATCATTTGGGCCGATTGGTACATTTCGGAAGTCTGCAATCGAATCGGATTGAGTTGACATCGCTCCAGAATGGGGTGTATACCGTACAAGTGTTTTCGAGCGAAAAAACGCTGTTGACTACTCAGAAGTTGGTGATCGCCAACTAAACATTTTCTTCAAACCTAAAAGCGGTATGGTCATCATCGGATGGTCATACCGCCATTTTATCTTCAAAAACAAGCATCATGATACAGCAATTGATAATGCTAATGCTCTGTCTGAGCATTTCAATTACACTTTTTGCACAAAAAGAAGACAATGTTTGGGTATTTGGCTACACGTCCACCCCTATAGGACCTGGTTCAGACCGGGTGAATTTTATTTTTAATGATTCTTTGGAAATAGAATATACCCACGGCGGCATGCAGTTTTGGCGCTCGTATGCGTCTATCTGTGATTCGTCGGGTCAGCTTGTCATGCTTTCCAATGGGTGTTATATTGAAGATGGGCAAATGGAGTATGTGGACAACAGCAGTGACCTAAACCCTGGGTACGTAAATGACAACTCATGTACAAAAGATTCTTTTGGATATCCACACAATAATACAATGTTTTTTTTGAAAGATGTTTCAAATGTTAATCAATACAAGTTATTCCACATAAGCACTTTTTTTTCCTTACAACCACTAGTTGCATTTTATGATAAACTGATGATAACCAGTGTTGATAAGGAATCAAATACAGTTGTTGAAAAAAGCAGGGTATTGGTCAGCGACACATTGGATGGAAATGCTTTGCATGCTATCCGGCATGCCAACGGGCGGGATTGGTGGATTGTTGCTGCTAAGCAAAAAAGCAACAAATATTATATTATATTATACTCTCTTGAAGGTTATGAAATAAAAACGCAACAAATCGGCCCACCCACCTGGAGCGAAGCCGGCGGCGAAATGGTCTTCTCCCCCGACGGAACCAAGCTCGCCCGCTTCAACACCCGTGACGACCTGCGTATTTTCGACTTCGACCGCTGCACGGGCACGCTGTCCAATCCCATATATATACCTATCGCCGATGACGCCGACAATGAATTATCGGCTGGCTTAGCCCTTTCAGCCGACGGGCGCTACCTGTACGCAGGCGAGGTAAAGCGAATGCTGCAATTCGACATGCAGTCGCCGGATATTGCCGGGAGCATGACTATTGTGGCGGAGTTGGAAAATGTGAATTGCCCTTTCCAGCCTGCGCTGTCTTACTTGGAGCTCGGCCCCGACGGCAAGGTTTATTGCCGCAACCTCAACGGCGCCTATTGTATGCACCGCATCAACCATCCGGAACGCGGAGGCACAGCCTGCGATGTGGAACAAAACGCCATGAACTTTGAACCCTACGCCTTTACCAACCTTCCCCACTTCCCCAACTTCCGCCTCGGCCCCGTCGACGGCTCGCCCTGCGATACCCTCGGCATCGATAACCATCCGCTGGCGGGCTGGCGCTACGACCGTACGGGTGGTTTGGGGGTGGACTTCACCTCCGTGTCCTGGTACGAACCCACCGAATGGCAGTGGGCCTTCGGCGACGGCTCGGCGGGCAGCACGGAGCGCAACCCTGCGCACACCTTCCCCGCCGCCGGGCCATACGACGTGTGCCTCACCGTGAGCAACGCCAACGGCAGCGATACCAAGTGCAAAACCGTGTGGGTAGGCACCAGCAGCACTTCGGATGAGCCGGGCGCGGCGGGCGGCGGCATCCGGCTGTACCCCAATCCGGCAAGCGGGCAGGTGACCGTGCAAGGCGTGGAAGCAAATGCCCGAGTACGCGTATACGACCGGTTGGGTCGTCTGGCGTTGGACACTAAGCTCAGCAACGGCCGCTTCGACGCGGGCGCGTTGCCCAACGGCGTGTATGCGGTGCAAGTGTGGGATGAATCCGGGCGGTTTGTGCGCTCCCAAAATTGTACATTGGTCATTGTGCATTGAATATTGTACATTTACCTAGTCATAAACAGCATTCATCATGTCAGAAGAACGTTTAATTAACCGGATCACCATTAACCCAAATCAGTGTAGTGGTCGCCCGACTGTTCGCGGAATGCGCATCCGAGTAACCGACGTACTTGAATTGCTTGCCACAGGATTAACGGCAGAGCAAGTTCTGGGGAATTACCCGACCTTGAAGCAGAGGACATTCGGGCTTGCTTGTTATATGTTGCTCAAAGGTTTAACCATCCCGTGTTGACCACCGCACCCGCTACAGCTTAAATGATTTGGTTGGATGCCCAACTTTCGCCTGGTCTGGCGCCTGACGGCAACCACAAAACCGTTTCAATACATCAGGACTTGTTGGGCTACATACGCTCCTACCCCCGCCAAATACCCAATAAGCGCCCAAAGCGATATCCGCTTCAAGTACCAGAAAAAATCGATTTGCTCCATGCCCATGGCCGCCACGCCGGCTGCCGAGCCGATGATCAGGATGCTGCCTCCTGTGCCCGCGCAATATGCCAGCAATTCCCAGAAAAAATGATCCGTCGGGTACATGCCTTCGTACATACCCTGGGCTGCGGCCACCAGCGGCACGTTGTCTACAATGGCCGATAATAAACCGATCAAAATGCCGATTGCGGTAAGGTTGCCCACATGCTGGTCTAACCAGGCAGCAACAGCGCCCAGCGAACCATTGGTTTGCAAAGCCGAAATGGCCAACAGGATACCAAGAAAAAACAGGATGCTGGGCGTGTCAATTTTCCGAAGGGCATGGTTGACCGACCGTGGGCCTTTTTCTATCTCATCTTTGTCAGCGTTGATCATTTCGGTAATCATCCACATCACCCCCAGGCCAAGCAGGATGCCCATGTACGGGGGCAAATGGGTGATGGACTTGAATACCGGCACAAACAACAAGGCGCCAATGCCCACTGCAAATGTAGTGTTTCGTTCAAACGGCGTGCTCGTCAACGCATCCTGATGGGCAGCAGACCCTTCCACGGCGCCCTTCAACTGGAAAGTCAGCACCAGCAACGGAACAACCAGGCAGACCAGGCTGGGTACAAACAAACCAACGATGATCCCGGCAGGCGTAATTTGCCCACCAATCCAAAGCATAGTAGTCGTTACGTCGCCCACCGGAGACCAGGCCCCACCGGCGTTAGCCGCAATGACCACCATGCCGACAAACAACAGGCGATCCTCCCGCTGCGCGATGAGCCTTCGCAGCAGTGTGATCATGACAATCGTGGTCGTCAGGTTGTCTAAAATGGCCGATAAAAAGAAAGTGATGCCACAAATGACCCACAACAAGTAGCGCTTGCTTCGGGTCTTGATTCGTTCGGTGATGAACTCAAACCCGTCGTGGGCATCTACCAATTCAACGATGACCATGGCACCCAACAGGAAAAACAGGATGCCCGACACTTCGCCCAAATGGCCTTCCAGATGGTGTACGCCGATTTCTTTGTCGGTTTCACCCAGGATGTACACCGTCCAACACAACACCCCGGTCATCAGGGCGCTCGCGGCTTTATTCAATCGTATGGTGTTTTCAAAAACGATGGCGGCGTACCCCAACACGAAGATCACAATGACCAACCAATTCATACAACGTCCATTTTTGGTGCAGCACAAACCTAAGGCATTCCGACTTATCTTTGCCGGACAGTATCCGGCAAATTTGCCATAAAAGACTGCACAACCATGTACAACCTCCTCGTTACCCTCCATTCGTACAACCGCTATCTGGTGATGGCCGCACTGGTGTTTGTCCTGTACCGCGCATACACCGGCTGGTTTGGGAAAAAGCCTTATGAAAAGGTCGACAATGCCGCATCTGCTGCCCTGCTGGGCTTTACCCACTTGCAATTGTTGTTGGGATTGATCCTGTACGCCGGTGTGAGCCCGCGCACCTCGGCCGCCTTCGAAAATTTTGGACTGGCCATGAAAGACTCGTGGCTGCGTTATTTTGCGGTAGAGCACATGGCCATCATGATTATTGCGGTGGTGATGATCCAGTTGGGGCGCACGCTGTCTAAAAAAGCGAAGGTCGACGAGCAGAAGCACCGCAAGTTGGCCATTTACACCACCATTGGGTTGTTGCTCATTTTGTTGTCGCTGGCGCCCAAAGGCCTGTTGTTTGGCACGGTCGCATCAGCCATGGCTGCCGGCCACTGATCCGGTCGTCCCAAAAAAAACCTGCACACATGCAAAAACCCGGCATTCCTGAAGGCACCCGCGACTTCGGGCCCGAACAAGTGCGCAAACGCACCTATATTTTTGACACCATCCGCAGGGCATTCGTCCTGTACGGCTTCCAGCCTTTGGAAACGCCGAGCATGGAAAACCTGAGTACACTCACCGGTAAATACGGCGACGAAGGCGATAAACTGCTGTTCAAAATATTGAACAATGGCGATTTCCTCAAAGACGCCGATGCCGACGCGCTGGTAAGCCGGAATTCCGCCAAGGTGCAGGCTGATATCAGCCGCCGCGGACTGCGATACGACCTCACCGTGCCCTTTGCCCGATACGTGGTCATGCACCGCAACGAAC
>JBMOHO010000304.1:0-4703 GCA_049317805.1 Saprospiraceae bacterium | reverse complement strand
TGCTTACTGCGACAGCTCTCGGCGACGTGTCAGGTCTGCCCCCAGCCTACTTCGGATACCCCGATGCCTTTTTGATGTCCTCTATCTGCAGCGTATGGCGTTTGCAGTGCCCCGCCATCAGCAAAAACACCCGATAAGCATCAAGCGTACCATAAGCGCTGTGGGGCATGTAGTGGTTGCGCAGGTCGTCTTTTGTGTATTTGACGTAATTAATGGTTTGTTCTCGTTGGTCCATGAACGCGTATGTGGCGGCTTCGAGGTTGGAAAACTTGTCATTTCCGGGTCTTATGGCTTCCGGGGCATTGCCTTTCCAGGAGCGGTCGGTCATTTTGTCGATCACACCCTGGTCGGATGTCTTGACTTCGCTGCGGCGGTTTGGGTCAGCGGGCACGCGCAGGCTTTCCATGGCGCGGTCAAACAGGCTTTTTTCAGCCAGGGCGATGTGTTCAATGCATTCTGCGATGCTCCAGGCGTTGGCCTCGGGTTTAAAATGCAATTGGGCAGGCGTCAGGCCTTCTACGGCCTGCATGAAGTCGACCTGGGTCTGGTTGAGGTGCATGTCTGCAAACAGGCGCTCTGCGGGGGTAATAACCGAATCGGTGTGGGCAACAAGGCCAAAACAAACTGCCGGAAACACCAACAAGGCTGGTGCCATAAACAGGGGAATCAGACGTTTGAATGTCATGTGAAACATTGTTTTTTTATGTTGAGGACAAAAAATGCGTCTTTGTGTTTTGCAAAAGTCGATGATTTGTTCGACAGCCGCAGGTTAAATTTCGACTTCAGAACCAAAGCATAGTTTGGGCGTTTCACCCTGAACAAACCTCTTTAACGATGATGCGTCTCTTCTCTTTTATCTTGCTTTGCAGCCTGTTCATGGCTGCCTGTGGCCGCGAAAAAATGCCCATGTGCCACAATCCGAACACCGCGTTTGCCGAATTTGCTTCCGACAAATCGTTTCGCGATGCACACCCCAATCCCGTGCCGGTATCCACTGTCCACGCGGGCAAAGACATCACCTTCCCCGTAGCTGGCGGTGCCGATGGTCGCGGCTTTTTGGTCAAGGCGCACGGCAATTCAAACAAGTACCTGCTGCTCTTCCATGAATGGTGGGGGCTGAATGAAAACATCAAGGCCGAGGCTGCACGCTGGAGCCACGAGTTGGGCATCAATGTGCTGGCGGTTGACTTGTACGACGGCAAAGTGGCCACCAACGCCGACGATGCCGGTAAACTCATGCAGGCCAACGACATGTCCCGCTCGATTGCCATTATCCAAGGCGCGGCGGCTTACTCCGGTAAAGACACGCGTTTTTACACCATCGGTTGGTGTTTCGGCGGCGGCTGGTCGCTGCAGGCAGCCCTGGCGCTGGCCGACCGTACCGACAAATGCGTGGTGTACTACGGCATGCCCGAAACCAGCGTCGACCGCCTCAAAACCCTGAACACCGAGGTGCTCTTCATCCATGCCAAGCAAGACCAGTGGATCAACGACGAGGCCGTCCACAACTTTGAAACCGCCATGAAAGCCGCAGGCCGCAAAGTGACCGTGCACGCCTATGACGCCGATCACGCCTTTGCCAACCCCAGCGGTCCACGCTACAATGAAGCCGCCGCCAAAGCTGCCCGGGAAGTGGTGACCAGCTATTTGAAATAAATACGGAATGCGGAATACGGAATGCGGAATGCGGAATTTGCCCTGCTTTTGGTTTTTGAGGTGTGGGGAATGAAGTGTGTGGATGGGGTGTGGGGTTTTCTGGCTATTTTATAAAATATTGGGTTGTGTAGACTACAAAGCAGTATTTTTGTCCATTGCCCAGTCGCATGTTATGGCTTTCAATCTCCGAGACAACCAAAAGCAGCGCAAATTCCGCATTCCGCATTCCAAACTCCGCATTCAAAAAGCTCCGCATGGCAACAGAACAACCCGACGCCCCCTCCAACGCAAGCAAAATGATGGGCAGCCAAATCCTGCTGCTGGGATTGATCGTGGTGGCGGCGCTGGTGGTGTACAACCTGTTCATGAGCGGAGACGGGATTGGTTCCGGCAGCGGCAAACGAAAATCGCGGGAAATACAGCTGGATTATGTGCAATCCGACTTCAAACCCAATTTAGATGAGGGTGCCACGCTGCAAATATTGTCGCAGCCTGAACGCTATCGAAAAGAATTCAACGACCTGGTGTACAATTTTAACCTCTCTTTGCTGTACCACGTGGCCAACCGCATGAACCTGCCCGACAGCCTGAAGCGTCGCCTGGAGCCAGAGTACAAGCGCCACCATGAGTATTTGTCCAATTTGTATTATTTTGATTTTATAGCGTTAAAAGATACCACGGCCAATTTATATGAAGACTGGTACAGCGACAATGCCAACAACGCAGTAGACCTGTTCAACGAAGTATCTGGCAAGTACACCTGCTTTTTCGTGACGCAAATCATGTCGGTGCTGCTCAAGGCCAGCAGCACCCGCCTCATGGGTAAGGGCAAAGACCCCAACAACCCCTGCGCCATCGCCATAGATGAAGGCCTGCGTCCTATGGTCGACCGGTTGAAAAAACAGGCCGACATTTATGATTTCAGCAACTCCCAGGGCATGCTCAAGGAAAAAGTGCGCAAAGGCATTGCCGAATTGGCCACCTATGAGTTGCGGAGCCGCATGGGCATCGACAAATCGCTGCAATACAAACTGTTGGGCATCAATGTTTCAGACACCGACATCCGCATAGAGGCCATTAGCGTCATCAAATCCGGGTTTAAATTAGACCAGCGTTTCGACGTCACCTTCAGCCCCAAACAGGGTATTGTGTACGTCACCCTGCCGCAGCCCACCATCCTGTCGCATGAAGTGTATCCCCGGATTGACAAGCTCGACGTGGGTTTCCTTTCCGGCATCAGCAGCGAGGAATTGAACCGGAATTTCAACGACCTGCGCCGGCAATTCCGGCAGGATGCCATTGACAATGAACACGTGCTCGACAAAGCCCGGCTGCGCGCCGACACCGTGATGCAACTCCTGCTGGGGCCTACAGTACGGGCCATGGGTAAAAATTACAAGTTGCAAATTCGCTACGACCAAGCACCAGCACGCATGAATGAAGATGAATTGCGCCGCCAGGGCATTGAAGACGCCTCCCCGGCGTCCAAACCAGACCCCACCCCGCAGCGGCCACCAGTAGGGCAGTGAGTTGACGGGTATGTGTTACCTTTGCGCATCATCCACTCAAAAAAGCAAACATGCCGCTCATCAAATCCATTTCCGGTATCCGGGGTACCATCGGCGGATTACCGGGTGAAAACCTGACACCCGTCGATGTGGTAGAGGCAGCTGCCGCATATGCAGCCTGGGTCATAGACGAAACCGGAAACCCGCGCGTGGTGATCGGCCGCGACGGCCGCATCTCCGGCGAACTGCTCAGCCAACTGGTTTGTGCCACGTTGCGCAGCATGGGCATCTCGGTCGTCGATCTCGGCCTGAGCACCACACCAACGGTCGAAATGGCCGTACCTCAGCTGGGCGCAGGCGGCGGCATCATACTGACCGCCAGCCACAATCCCCGCGAATGGAACGCCCTCAAGCTGCTCAACGCGCAAGGCGAGTTCATCAGCGCCGCTCAGGGGCAAAACCTGCTGGACCGCATTGCATCAGGGCAGCTCCATTTTGCCGAAGTGGATGCGTTGGGCAGCTATGAAATGTATACCGGTGCCTTGCCGGCCCACCTCCAGGCCATTCTGACTTTGCCTTTGGTCGACGCCACAGCCGTCCACAACAAAGCCTACCGGGTGGTGGTAGACGCTGTGAACTCTACCGGTGCCTTGAGCGTGCCGCCTTTGCTGCATGCCCTTGGCTGCGAAGTGATCTTGCTGCATGGCGAGGTCACGGGCGAATTTGCCCACAATCCGGAACCTTTGGCGGAGCACCTTGGCGATTTAGCAGACGCGGTGGTGCGTCATAAGGCCGATTTGGGCATCGCGGTTGACCCGGATGTGGATCGCCTGGTGTTTATGAACGAAAATGGCGTCTTGTTTGGCGAAGAATATACCCTGGTGGCGGTGGCCGATTACATCTTGTCCAAGCGCCCGGGAAATACCGTTTCCAATTTATCGTCTTCCAGGGCCCTGCGCGATGTCACAGAAAAACACGGCGGCACGCATTACGCTGCGGCTGTGGGCGAGGTCAATGTGGTGTCAGAGATGAAAGCAGTACACGCTGTCATTGGTGGCGAAGGCAACGGCGGCATCATATTGCCCGAGTTGCATTATGGTCGCGATGCACTGGTGGGTATCGCCTTGTTTCTAACCCATTTGGCGCATAGTGGATTGTCTATGAGCGCCCTGCGCAACACCTACCCTGCGTATGCAATGGTGAAGGCCAAGATGCCACGCGATCCAAACGTGGAACTCGATGCCCTGTTTGCTGTGTTGGAAAAAAAGTATGCCCACGAACAACTCAACCGCATAGATGGTTTCAAGATCGACTTCCCGCAGGGCTGGGTGCACTTGCGAGCCTCCAATACCGAACCCATCCTGCGCATTTACTCGGAAGCCCCTACCGAAGCCGAAGCACAATCCTTAGTCGATCAAATCCGAGCAGACCTCCACTCCTAAACTCCTCCCCTCCTCAACTCCTCAAACTCCTCCCCTCCTCAACTCCTAAACTCCTCAACTCCTCAACTCCTTTCCCCCATGCGCATATACTTTGACA
>JBMOHO010000303.1:0-4728 GCA_049317805.1 Saprospiraceae bacterium | reverse complement strand
ACCAAAGCGCCGAAGCCGCCCTGGCGCAAATCCGGCAAAAGGGCTATGCCGACAAATTCCGACTGGAGAACAAGCCGGTCGTGGGCATGGGTATCAATTTCGATACGGTGAAAAAGGCTGTGGGGGACTGGGTGGCGGAGGTAATTTTGCCATAACTGTTGGGTCGCCGTTCTGGGCAATGAGGTAGCAGGCGTAGCGGGTGAGGGCTATGTCCTCGATGCGACGTTGGGTACCTTTTGCCAGTTCGATCATTTTCCCGACGTCGGCAAAATGATGCTCCACTTTTTCGCCCGCTCCTTCACAAGCATTTTTGGCCTTTTCAATGGCGTTGACAAAATTGTCCCATTTGGCATACCCCAGTATGGTTTGCAGTTCCCGGGCGCTCCAGCACTCGGTGCCTTCCATGCGGTAGCAGGCGGCCTTAAATTTTTCAAAAAGTTCGATGATCAGGTCTTTTTTCATCGCTGGGGGAGTTGTGTTTTCTTTCCGGCTAAAATACAATTCCAGTATCAAAGCATGGAAAAAGCGCCCTACCTTGTGCGCCTTTGAACTGTGAAGGAAGTTCCCATGAGAATATTGCAGCTCTGCAAAAAATTTCCATACCCGTTGAAGGACGGCGAAAGCATTGCCATAACCTGTCTGGCCATGGCATTGCATGAATTGGGCTGCTCTGTAGACCTGCTGGCCATGAACACCCACAAACACTGGGTAGACACCGAAAGCCTGCCCCAACACTTTAACCACTACACCCGCATGGAAACCGTGGGCATCGACAACCGAATCAAGCTGTTTGATGCCTTTCGCAACCTGTTCGGCAGCCAATCGTACCACATAGAGCGGTTTATAGATGTGCGTTTTGCCACTGCCCTCGAACGGTTGCTGCAACAACACCAATACGACGTGGTGCAACTGGAAACCCTATACCTCGCGCCGTACATCCCCGTCATCCGCAAACACAGCGCCGCCCTCGTGGTCATGCGCGCGCACAATGTGGAACACGAAATATGGGAACGGGTGGCCGCCAACAGCGTACCCCTGAAACGCTGGTACCTCCAGCGCATTACACCCCGGCTAAAAGCCTACGAGGTGGCTCAACTCAACCAGTACGACCTGATGGTGGGCATCACCCAGCGCGACATAGACCACTTCAAATCCCTCGGCCTGCAAATACCAGCCACGGTAACGCCCATCGGCATCGACAGCCGGGCGTACCAACCCGACGACAGCAGCTTCCGTCGGCCGCTCAGCCTCTCCTTTATCGGCTCCTTGGACTGGATGCCCAACATCGAGGGCCTTAGGTGGTTTTTGTACCAGGTCTGGATGCCCCTGGTTGTACCTCGGCATCCGGAGTTGACTTTTCACATTGCCGGTCGAAACACCCCCGCCTGGCTCAAGCGCCTCCAACTGCCGCGTGTGGTGGTACACGGCGAAGTGGATCAGGCCGCCGACTTCATCAACCAGCACAGCGTCATGATCGTGCCCCTCCTGTCGGGCGGCGGCATGCGCGCCAAGGTGCTGGAAGGCATGGCCTTGCGCAAGGTGGTGCTGAGTACACCCATGGGCATGGAGGGCATAGAGGCCAGGCATGAACAGGAATGCCTGATCGCCACTTCTCCGGCCGATTTCGCCGCCGCCATAACCTGGTGCGTTGCGCAAAGCGACGCGCTGGCCGCACTGGGTCGGCAGGGCCAACGCTTTTGCACCCAACAGTACGATAACCTGGAAATAGCCCGTGTGCTTATGGGCGTGTACAGCTCAACCATGGGCAAGCAACCCGTTTTGGCTTAGGCATCCCCGACCCATTGTGCCTGAATTATCATTTGCGTATTACACGACAAATCCCTGCTTATTCGTTAGTTACCGGGCTGTATCCATGGGTACGCCTTAACTTTGTTCGGCATGCTTCTTGTTTTAGGTTTAATCCATTTCAATAATCCTTTTAATTGCTTACCAACCCACCCTCGGATGAACATGAAGTTTGTTTGGACTGTCGTGCTTTGCAGCGCGCCGGTTCTGTTGCTTTACGCACAGCGCAAGGAAGTGCCTGGGCTCACCACTCCGGTCAACGAAACCCTGATGTTCGCGGATACTGCCCGTTATTTTGAAAGAACAACCGAAATAGGACTTCTGGGTGGTATCACGCATTATTTTGGTGACCTCACCCCTGAAAACGGCATTCAAAGCGATTTTTTCAAGCCCGCTGGCGGCTTTTTTGTCAGACGCCACCTCTGGCCCATGTTGGCCCTGCGGGCAAATGTGTTGGGCGGACAGTTATACGCCGATGAATCCGTATACGAAGACCCGTTTTGGAGAAAAGACAGGGCATACAATTTCAAAACCACGTTTGCAGAATTGAGCCTGCAAGCTGAAATTGACCTCTTTGGCTTTTTTCGCTACCGCCACAAAGATGAAGTGGTGTACACCCTGGACCAATACACGCAAACCGCTGTGGTCAACCGGTTCCGACGAACCTTTTCTCCCTATCTGTTTGGTGGAGGTGGCCTCTTGATGAGCAATGCCAAAACCAATTTTAACTTCGTGTTCTCCGAAATGGAGGGCAGCTTAGACCGTGTGGAAGCCGATTTAGCCAACGCCAACGGCTGGAAACAACAATGGTGCGTGTTTGGCGGCGGCGGTTTTACCTTCGACATCGGTTACCGCTGGGTGCTGGGTGCCGAAGTGGGCCTCCGCAAACCAATGGGCGATTTTGAAGACCTTATTGACGGGGTCAGCAGCGCTGGCAATCCAGACAATGAAGACGCAATCCTCATCGGTGGCCTCACGCTGAGCTACCGCATCGGACGCATGGACCGCGATGGCGACGGCGTGCTCGACCAACAGGATAAATGCCCCACCATCCCGGGACGAGGCGTTTCAGAAGGCTGCCCCGACGCCGATAACGACGAAGTGGCAGACCGCGTCGACGAATGCCCGCACCTCGTGGGCCACTACGCCCTCAGCGGATGCCCCATCAAAGACATGGACGAAGACGGTGTGCCGGATGTAGACGACGCTTGTCCAGAAGTACCCGGTCTCGCCTTTTTTGCGGGTTGCCCCGACACCGACGGCGACGGCGTGGAAAACCGCCAGGATACCTGTCCCACCGTGTTTGGCGAAGCGTGGTTTGCAGGCTGCCCCGACACCGACTGCGACAGCATACCCGACGCCCTGGATGCCTGCCCAAGGGACTCCGGTGTCGCTTTCCTCCAGGGTTGCCCGGTTCGGGATACCGATATGGACGGTATTGCGGACCACGAGGATGAATGCCCCAATCAATTTGGCGATCCGGCTTACAGCGGTTGCGCAGATACCGATTGCGATGGCGTGGAAGACCGGCTCGACCGTTGCCCAACCCAGGTGGGTGATCTGGCCAACAAAGGCTGTCCCCAAATTTCCAAAACCGACCAGAAAAAATTGGACCTCGCAGTCAAAAACGTGCAGTTTGAAACCGGAAACGACGAATTGAAAGCCAGCTCGGATAAAACCATGTTGGAACTGGCCGACATCCTGACCCGCTATTCCGCCTACCACATCCGGGTAGAAGGCCACACCGATAATGTGGGCGACGACGCCAAAAACCTGGACCTCTCGCAGCGCCGGGCGCAAGCCTGCGTCAACGACCTGATCAAAAAAGGGATTGCCACCGAACGCATGCGCGCCACCGGGTACGGCGAAACCAAACCCGTCACCGCCAACAACACCAGCGCCGGCCGGGCCAAAAACCGACGTGTGGAATTCAAACTGTACCTGCCCGAAGAAGCCGTTAAACCGCAAATGACGGCCAAGTCGCCCCCTGAAGGCATAGAAAAAAAGTAGCTTCAGGCGAATGCATCTTACCGTTTCCAGACACGCTTGAGGCGCAAGAGCGCCATGCCGTTGCGGGGCAAATCCTGCACGTTGTGGTGCGCAAACTGGGCCGTTTCGTCGTAAAACAGGAAAATCACCGGTGCCTGTTCAATCAGTATGCGGTCCATGGCCTGATAAAGCGGTATGCGCTCGGCCAGGTTAGGGAGCGACAGGGCTTTTTCATACAAGGCGTCAAAACCGGCATGTGCAAAACCGGTATAGTTGGGCGGCGCGCCGTTTTTGCTGTAAAAACAGGTGTAATAACTCTCTGCATCGGGGTAGTCCGCTATCCACGAAGCCCGAAAAAACGGCGCTTGTCCATTGCGCATGCGTTCGCGCAGCAGGGCCGTTTCCTGCAATTCTATGCGGCAGCGCACCCCGAGTTGTTCCCACTGCCGGGTGATGAACACCGCGATATCCATGTAATCAGCATTGCAGAGCAGCGTCAGTTCCGGCAATCCATTGCCTTTGGGGAAACCGGCTTCTGCCAGCAGTTGGGCCGCCTTGGAAGGGTCGTAGCCATACCCGGGCGCAGCTTGAGGATTGTAACCAGGCAGTCCTGCGGGCGCAAAACCGCTGTCGGCTGCTCGCCCTACATTGTGGCGGAGGGTACGCAACAGCTGGCGCCGGTCGAATCCGTAGTTGAGGGCTTGGCGGATTTTGGGGTGTTGGAGCGCCGAATTGCCCGTGGGGCCAATGCGAATGCCTAAATATTCAGTGTTGAGGTACGGATTTTTAAGGAAATACATCTCTTCGGCCAGTGTGGGCTGCAGATCGCCTTCGGCAGTCAACAGTTCCGAGATGTACGATGATTCCAGTCCGAACAGATAGTCCAGCTCGCCTTTTCGGAAAGCCAGATAAGCTGTTTTGCGGTCGCCCATG
>JBMOHO010000302.1:0-4788 GCA_049317805.1 Saprospiraceae bacterium | reverse complement strand
ATGTTAAACCGGGTTTGTGGGGCATACCCAAGGTAAGTGACCGTTACGTTGTAAGAGCCGACCGGGATGTTGCCGATTCGAAACGCGCCTGAGGCATCGGTAATGGCTCCTTGTGTGGCACCATCTAATTGTACGGTGGCACCCACCAGTACTTCTTGCGATTGTCGATCTTTTATGACGCCGATCAATACGCCGGTTTGCTGCCCGAATGCAACAGTTGCTGAAAAAAAACAAAGGAGAAAAAAGATCTGTGTTTTCATTTTAGAATACATTTAAACCAAAGTTTATCATTTATATCAAAAACATGGTATCTTTGTTTTTGTTTGAAGCTATACCAAATTTTTTTAAAAAAAATGAAAACATACAAAATAATGCACGATTTGCTCCATAACCTCGAACGGTATGAGCAACAACGAACAGCCGTTTCGCTTTCCATAGCAGATTTTGCGCACTGGATTTTGCAAAACAATACGAAAGCCGTCGGAAGCGAATCGGCACCTGCCGTGATCGAAACACATCGCGTGACTCAACTGGTGATTTGCCTGCAACGGTACGCCAAACAATATTCCCGCAAGGCGCTCGATGGCACACCTTTAAGTTCAGAAGACGAGTTTGTATACCTCATCATCCTGTACCAGGCTGGCCCAATGTCCAAAACAGCCTTGATCCACGAAAACCGACACGAAAAACCCACCGGTATGGACATCATTCGCCGCATGATCGAAGCCGGCTTCATGGCTCAATCAGATAATCCGGAAGACGGCCGCAGCAAACTCCTGCACATCACGCCTGAGGGCCGTGACCTGATCGATAAGCTCAGTACACGTATGGATTTTGTGGCCGAATTGGTCACTGGCAACCTTAGTTCGGAGGAACTGCATACCCTGGTGTTCCTGCTCGAAAAGCTCGAAAACTATCACCAACTCATACAAGCTAAAACCAAAGGGGGCGATTTTGCCGATTTGATTCGCGCAGTAAAAACGGGTTAAAAAAGGGGCAAACTTCGCCTGTTTTTTTTGACCACAGAGGATGGGCGGTTAAGGGCGTAAATATACACGCGAAGCGTGCCCCCCTCAACCATCTCCCCCAATCCACGTTTAAATGTCAAAACATCCAATTATGGCAAATATTCAAATCATCTCTAAAGCGCAACAAGGAAGCGGTGCATTCAATGGCGGTGAAATCATAGAAAACAAACCCATCGGCTTTCCCCGCGAAGGGTCAAGCTTAAAGCCTTATTCCAATTTGTTCTATTGGGCGCACGCCAAGGCTGTTACGGACAGCACCATCGGACTGCACCCGCACCAGGGATTCGAAATTACCTCGTTTGTACTCAAAGGCGAAATCAGGCATTACGACACCCAAATGAACACATGGCGACCACTTCAGGCAGGCGATGTGCAGATCATCCGCGCGGGCAACGGCATCAGCCACTCCGAATGGATGGGGCAAAACAGCGAAATGTTCCAGATCTGGTTTGATCCAGACCTCAGCAAAACCCTTTCGCAACCCGCCAGCTACGATGATTATCAGGCCCATGTTTTTCCTGTGACGAAACACGACCATGCAGAAATCACCACGCTTGTCGGGCCCGACAGCCCGTTTCAAATGGACACCCCGGGCGTGAGCGTACAACGCATCCGATTGGAGGCTGGAAAGATACATGTGCCATTAAATCCCGAACACATTTATTCCGCGTATGTGATTGGCGGAACACCTACCCTGCACGGCGAAGCCACCCGGGAAAGCGATTTTGTCCTTGTAAAAGACCTTGACATGCTGCTTTTGGATGCCGATGCACCGGCCGATGTGTTCATCATCGGTTCACCATTGCACCCCGGGTACCGTACCTATGGGCACCGGTCATGAAACGTTGCTTACTACAGACCGATGGCCTGGCGAAACGCCTCGTTATCCGGTTTTACGTTGGAGCCGAAAAAGTGCGTTAGTTCGCCTTTTTCATTGATCACGTATTTGCAGAAGTTCCACGAGGGCTCCTGGCTGTTCCAGCCGTTTTGGGCAGGGTCAGTAAGCCATTGAAACAGAGGGGCCTTTTCGGCACCTTTAACGTGCAGTTTTTCAAACAACGGAAACGTAACACCGTAGTTTTTTTGGCAAAAGGTCTCAATTTCAGCAGCCGAACCCGGCTCCTGCCCGCCAAAATCATTGCAGGGAAAACCAAGCACCACCACCTTGTCGCCATTACGCTGGAAAAACGCTTCCCAGTCGGCGTATTGAGGGGTGTAACCGCATTTGGAGGCCACGTTCAGCACCACCACTTTTTTGCCCTTGTAAAAATCCATCGGAATGAGCTCACCATTAAGGGAAGGGATGGTGAACTGGTAAAACTTTGTTTTGGTGCTGTCAGCATCCATCATAATGGGGAGGGTTTTGGGCACAGAAGCCACCGCATTGGCGTCGAAACAGGCATGCAATGCCAGCAGGCTCAAGCACAGGGAAAAACAAAAAGTGCGCATGGTTTTATATCATTTTTATGTTAAACCAGATTCATCAACAGGAAAAAAGCAAATTGAAGCACCAACAGCAGCAGCGCAACCGGATTGCGGTGTTGGCTGCCGATGCTTTTTTGATACAGCAAACATAAGCAAAAGGACAACACATACCACCCAATGTAGTTTTGAAGGGGTGGCATTTGGCCATACCAGTGCCACATGCCCGTGTCTATGGCCACCGGTTCAATCAAAACGTCCAACGCCACAGGCAACAAGGCGCACCAAAGTAACCGGTAAAGCAGCTTGGTTTGGGCTGGTATCAAACGGTTTGCCACATCGCAACACAGGTAAATGGTCATGGCCCAATTGATGCCAATAAGCAATGGTGTTTCCAGCACTTTCCACCCCAGCACTGATCCATAAGCATATTGCCCAAACAACAAACCGGTCGCAACCCCGACAACCTCCACAACGTACCCGATCAGCCATGCCACAACGACGTATCCCAACCAGGCCCGGTTGCGGGGCTCGTGGTTCCACATCAAAATACCAAACGACAACAGCAGGTTGAAGGGCGTCAGTTGGCGAAAAATATCAATATGAAAAATACCCATGCCAATGAAACCGGCAGCATAACTTGAAACCAGCAGAAAGCGGCTCAGGCGAAGCCGGTCTGCGCGAGATTCTGATTGGAGGTCGTTTGTGTCTGTCATGCCTTTTTTTCTGCTATCAGTGCTGCGGTGATCTTGGCCGAAAGCAGGCACAGCGGGATGCCGCCGCCAGGGTGTACACTGCCCCCTACAAAGTACAGCCCTGCCAGGTCGCGCGAAAAATTGGCGTGCCGCATGAATGCCGCCATCTGCGTGTTCGAACTGTATCCGTACAAGGCACCCAAATGCGACGAAGTCTTCCGTTCAATCATGCGCGGATCAAGCACCTGTTCGGCGTCAATCAAAGGTTCCATATCCACACCCAAACGGGCGCTCAGTTTTTGCAACACCTGGCTGCGGATGCGCGGAATGAGGCTTTCCCAGTCTTGCCCCAGGTCGGGCGGCACGTTCACCATCACAAACCAGTTTTCACAACCCTCCGGGGCGTCAGTGGGGGTGCAAGTCGAGGTGATGTTGATGTACACTGTGGGATCGTCGGTCACTTCGCCCCGCGCATGGGCTTCAAATTCGGTTTGGTAATTATTGGAAAAAAAGATGTTGTGCAGACCCAGTTGCGGAAATGCGCGCCGAACCCCCCAGTAAAAAATGAGCGCAGATGTGCTCTTGGGTTGATGCAGGATCCGCTCGGGGTGCTTACGGTCAGGCAATAACTTTTTGTAGGTATAAAACACGTCCATGTTGCTCACCACGGCGTCAAACCGGTGTTCCGTGCCCCCGCTCATCAACCCTGTCACTTGCCCGCCTTTGTACAAAATGCGTTCAACCGGCGCATTGAAATGGTACGTCACGCCCAAACGCTTTGATAAATCGAACAAGCTCCTGGTGATCCGATGCATGCCGCCTTCCGGATAATACACGCCTACATTATACTCAAAATGCGGTATGATGGTGAGCATCCCGGAAGCCTGGTAGGGGTCTGAGCCATTGTATGTGGCATAGCGGTCAAACAACTGCACCAGTTTCGGATGCCGGAACCAGCGCGCGTGCACCCGGTGCATGGTGGTGAAAATGTCAAAATACGGCAACCGCAAGGCAGCCTTCAACACCAGGGGAGTCAACCACGTTTGGGCACGGTGCAACGATTTTTCCAGAAATATGTGGCCCGCCAGTTCATACTTCCGGCGGCTTTTGCGCAAAAAAGCCGGGATGATGGAGGCCTCTACGCCCAATTGCCGCTCTACTTCTTCCCCAAAACGGGTCGCGTCTGCATACGCCAGCAACGCTGTGCCGTCGTCCCAAAAATAATGGCAGGCCACCGGCATACTCCTGTACTGAAAGTGGTCGCTGGCGGACTCACCGGCGGCCTCAAAAAGCTCCTCTACATAGCCTGGCATGGTAAAGAGAGAAGGGCCGGCGTCGAATCGATACCCGTTTAACTCAAACGAACTGAGCTTACCGCCCGGATAATCGTTCGTTTCAAACACGGTTACCCGATGGCCGCTCGCCGCCAAACGCACCGCGGTGGCCAAACCGGCAATACCCGCTCCAATGATTCCTATGGTCAATTGCTCCAAGTTTTGCTTCTACAAACATGGATACGTTGTGTGTGGTTCAGTAGCGGCGACTTTAGTCGCCGAACAAACGCAACTTTAGTCGCCGAACAAACGCAACTTTAGTCCCCAAACAAACACCACTTTAGTCCCCAAACAAACACCACTTTAGTC
>JBMOHO010000301.1:0-4806 GCA_049317805.1 Saprospiraceae bacterium | reverse complement strand
TGTATGTGGTGACGTATTACGCGGAACAGGCCATGTGGGTGGGCAAGTTGGTGGTTACTAACTAATCACACGGAGCGGTAGGCCATCGCGTGATCCAGCACGGGGATAAGTGGGCAACAGGATTATTTTGAACCCATTTGAATCTTGTAGCGCTTCAACAGCCTTACCTTACGCCGCTTATGACTTCCATCACCATCATAGGCTCCGGCCGAATAGCTGGTCACCTTGGACGCCGTCTGCGGGGCAAAGGCCTTCCGCCTGCACAGGTGTTGGGCCGGACAGAGGCCCATGCGCGAGCGCTGGGAGAAGCGCTCATGGTGCCGTGGTCTGACCGTTGGTCTGACTTGTTGCCCGACGCCGATTGGGTGCTGCTCGCTGTGAGAGACGACGCCATTGTGTCGGTGGCCGAACAAATAGCGCCTTTTGTCAACAACGCGCTGGTTACCCATACTTCCGGGGCTACACCCGGTGCTGTGCTGGCACCCTTTTTTGAGCGGTACGGTGTGTTTTACCCTTTGCAGTCATTTTCCGCAGAGCGGCAGCCGGTGTGGTCCAAAATTCCGTTTTGTGTTGACGCCAATACGCCGGAAGACCTGTTGTTTCTCAAAAAAACGGCTAAAACCATCGGCAACCTCGTGTATCAGGTCAACGATGAACAACGCGCCTTGCTCCACGTGGCGGCCGTATTTGCCAATAATTTTGCCAACCACTGTTTCTCCATCGCAGAACAAATTCTGGAAAAAAACAACCTTCCCTTCGAGATGCTGCACCCCCTCATGGAGGAAACAGTGACCAAAGCCTTGATGGATTCGCCCCTGCGCATGCAAACCGGGCCCGCTGCCCGTGGCGACCTTGATACCGTAATCCGACACCTGGCATTGCTGAACGAACACCCCCATTGGCAGGATTTGTACCGTAAAATGTCGGTTGACATCAACCAATCGCTCGATCCTGCTTAAACGCGTTGGCCCAAACGGCCAGCAAAACGGCCTCTTCTTTTTCCCAAATCCATTCCAAGCGCGCGTTTTGGGCAGCGGCAACCAAAGCGTTATAAGCTTCTGGATTTTCTTTTAAATGCAAAACAGCTTGTACCACCGCGTCGGCATGTAGATCGGAAAGCAACACGGCTACGGGATGTTGCTGTTGCAAGGCCCGGTATTCTGGAAAATCCATGGTGAGTACCGGCACACAGGCCTGCACACAGTCGAAATATTTATTGGCCAAGGAGTAATAGTACGACAACCCGCGGTTTTCCAGCAGGTTGAGGCCCAGCCAGGCGGTTTCTGTCAAAGCACTCAATTCCGATGGTTTCACCCAACCCAGAAAGCGTACCCTGTCGCCGACGCCTAACTCGTTGGCCATGCGGCGCAGGGCATCCGACAGGTCGCCTTCGCCCACCAACCACAGTTCGAATCCTTCAAGCATGGTCATGGCTTGCAACAGGACTTCAATGCCGCGGCCTTCATTGAGTGCGCCCTGGTACAACAGCACCGGCGGGTCGGCTTTTAATGGTTTTTCGGGCAACGGTTTGGCTTCTGGCACATTGCGCACTACGGCGAAAGGAATGCCATACTGTTGGGTGAATAATTCGGCCAAAGAAGTGCCAACTGTGTACGCGTGTTTGAAAAAAGGCAAGAACGACTTAGCTACCAGTTCCCAGAAAGCCTTGACGACCGGCCGATGCACCACTTCGGGCACTTCAGTAAAATATTCGTGCGCATCGAACACCCTGACTTTCCGACGCCACAGGGATGCAAGCGTACCAGCAGGCAAGGTGTCTAAATCAACAACCCCCACTGCGTCAAAAGGCGTGCGCATCAGGTGAGCCAATAACCGGAGGTTGTATTCAGCGTAAAAAGCAAAACCCGTGTTGAACAGGCAATGCAGGCGGTATTGACCAAAAAGGCGATCTTCCAACGGCGCTGACTGTGGCCGTTCTCGTCCTACAAGGGCAACATCATACCCCGCTTGGGACAGGGTGGTTGCAATGCGCTGCATGCGCTGGTCGTAGGTGAGGTCGTTGGTAACGGTCAGGAGTATCCGCATGGAAGCGACCTAAAACAATTGCAGCTTCGCGTACACCAAATCTACCGGCAGACCCTTCACGTTGGAATACGTGCCTTCCAAACGGGTAATTTTGCACAAGCCCAGCCACTCTTGCACACCGTAGGCGCCTGCTTTGTCGAAGGGTTGATACAAACGGACATAAAAGTCGATTTCCTGATCGGTCAGTTCAGCAAAGGTCACATCGGTGATGCCAGAGAACGACACCTCTTTTTCCTTGGCCAACAGGCATACGCCAGTGACCACCCGGTGGGTACGACCCGATAAGCGGCGGATCATCCGCACCGCGTCGGCATGATCCGCTGGTTTATTAAAAATTTCGCCATCGAGCAGCACTGTAGAGTCAGCCGCGAGGATGATCTCGTCTTGTTTGATCAAGTGAGCGCCCGCCAACGCTTTTCGGCGTGCCAGGTACTCTGCCACTTCTTCGGGTGGCATATCGGATGAAAAGTCCTCGTTAACATCCAGCGGATGCACCGTAAAGCCGAAGCCGGCTTCCTGTAGCAGCTGGCTTCGGCGCGGGCTTTTGGATACCAGTATAATGGGTCGATCTGGAAACAAATTCGTTATTTTTTGATCAGGCCTTGCGCTTGGGCAATGGCTTTCTGCATGTCGGCGAAGTTCTGGTCGATGCGTTTTTTGGCGTCTTCCATGTATTTTGTGGCGTCTTCCAGTTTGGCATCCACGCCTGGTTCTTCATAGCCGGTCATCCAGTCGTTCATGTCTTTTTCGGCCTTTTCCAGCAGCGTAACGGTTTGCAGCAGCGAATCGCGGCGTCCTGGCGTGAGGGCGAGTGAGTCGGCCATGCTTATTTCGGTCCTCAAAGTGCGGCTGAGGCGCTCCATATCGGCCATTTTGGCCATGGCCTCATCGTGTACATTCATGGTTTCTTCCATGAGCTTGTTGAGGCCGCTGCGGTCGGGTGCGCAGGCTGCCAGAAACAGGAGTACTGATAGCGAAAGAATTGTTTTCATGTGTTTCAATTTTAGGACAAAAGTAGGAAACAAATATGCGGTGTCAAGGTTTGGCTAAAAAATCCGATTTTCGCGGCGTTTAGAACCGTATCCTGATGCTAAGAGCCATTTCACCCATCGACGGCCGGTATGCCGATAAAACCCGCCCCTTGCAGGACTATTTCAGCGAATACGCGCTGATCCGCTACCGGGTGTTTGTGGAAATTCAGTATTTTATTGCGCTGTGCCAATACGGGTTGCCCCAGTTGGCCGACTTTGACGAGTCTAAAATAGACGCATTAAACGCCATTTTTGAAAATTTTACGGAAACCGACGCCGAATATGTCAAAACCATAGAGCGCAGCACAAACCACGATGTCAAGGCCGTGGAATATTTTTTGAAAGAGCGTTTTGATGCCCTGGGGCTGGGTTCTTTGCGCGAATTTGTGCATTTTGGACTCACTTCGCAGGACGTGAACAACACGGCCACCCCTTTGCTGTTCAAACACGCCCTGGTGCAGGTTTACTTTCCTGCGATTATGGCCCTGCGCGAACAACTGTTTCAATTGGCCTTAGACTGGGCGCGCGTACCCATGCTGGCCCGCACCCACGGTCAGCCAGCCTCCCCTACCCTCCTGGGCAAAGAACTGCATGTATTTGTAGAACGCCTCGACGGGCAAATAGCCTTACTGAAAAACCTGCCCCACCGCGCCAAATTCGGCGGCGCCACCGGCAATTTTAATGCGCATTATGCGGCGTATCCGGACTACGACTGGGCGGCTTTTGCCGACGATTTTGTGAAGGAATTTTTGGGTCTGGAGCGCGCAAGGGCCACTACACAGATTGAGCACTACGACTTTTTGGCAGCCCAATTGCAAACCATGGGGCGCATCAACACCATTTTGATCGACCTTTGTCGCGACGTGTGGACGTATATTTCCATGGAATATTTCAGGCAACAAACGGTCAAAGGCGAAATCGGCTCATCGGCTATGCCACACAAGGTTAACCCGATCGACTTCGAAAATGCGGAGGGCAATTTGGGCTTGGCCAACGCCGTGTTCCAGCATCTTGCGGAAAAACTGCCCGTGAGCAGGCTGCAACGCGACTTGACCGACAGCACCGTGCTGCGCAACCTGGGCGTTCCGGTGGCGCACACCATTATTGCCTTTCAGTCTACGCAAAAAGGTTTAGGCAAGCTCCTGCTCAACGAAGGCCGACTGTATGAAGACCTGGAAGCGAACTGGATGGTGATCGCCGAAGGCATTCAGGTGATCCTGCGCCGCGAAGGTTACCCCCAACCCTATGAGGCGCTCAAAAACCTCACGCGTGGGCATGAAGGCATCGGGCGCGAGGAATTACACACTTTTATCGATGCATTGGACATCACCGATGCCCTGAAAGAGGAACTCAAAGCCCTCACCCCACACAACTACACCGGCCTCCCATAAGCCATTTGCCCACCGCTACATGCCCAAGAGGTGTCCCATCAAGTCCTGTTTGGTTTGAAGGTACTGGCGGTTGTCAGAATGGGGTTCAATGACTACCGGAATGCGGTCAATGACCTGGACGGGTGAGCGGCTCAGGGCATCCACTTTTTCAGGATTGTTGGTGATGAGGGCTACCTGGCTGATCCCGAGGTTTTGCAGGATAAAAACGGCGCATTCGTATTGTCGGGCGTCCACTTCAAACCCCATGTGGGTGTTGGCTTCGGCTGTGTTGAGGCCCATATCCTGGAGGTTGTAGGCCTTCAGGTTGTTGATGAGGCCAATGCCGCGGCCTTCCTGGC
>JBMOHO010000300.1:0-4856 GCA_049317805.1 Saprospiraceae bacterium | reverse complement strand
GCGGGGTCAGGGTTGTGGGCGTATTGGAAAAATATTCCTGGTAAATGCCGGCATCTTCGGCAATGCGGAGTTCCACTTGTTGGGGCTGACCGGACAGGTTTATGACGGTGACCACCGTGTTGCCGTTTTTGCTGCGGCTGTAGGCGGCCACAAATGCGGGTTGATCGTGGTCGATCTTTTTCAGTTCGCCGCCGCTGCGGCCATTCCACAGCGCCGGATTTTCGCTTTTAAGGGCGTTGAGCCGGGTATAAAACGGCACGAGGGGTTTGTCTTTCCAGTCGATGGGGTCTTTTTCAAAAAATTTCAGCCGCCGGTTGAAAGCCGCTTCCTGGCCACTGTACACCAGCGGCATACCGGGAACGGTGTAATACAGCACCGAGAATGCCTTCACACCGGCACCCAGTCGTTCGTACTCCGTACCTTGCCAGGAGTTTTCATCGTGGTTGGTGATGAATTGCATGGGAAACGTGCCCTTGGGATACGTGCGCGATGCTGTTTCCAACTGTTCAAAAATAGCCGAGGCGGGCTGTTCGCCTTTGGCAATTTTGTTCATCAGGTGGTGAAACGCCCAGCCATAATTGGTGTTGAACGCGTTGTTGAGGAGCCAGAGCGACGCGGCATCTTCGGCCAGCATCCATACATTGGGTTTTGCGGCGCGGATGGCCTGGGTAGCGTCTTCCCAGAAATCAACCGCCACTTCACCAGCCACATCGCAGCGGAAACCATCAATGTCTACTTCCTTGATCCAGAACAGCATATCATCAATCATGGCCCGGCGCATGTAATATTGATCAAAGTTGAGGTCGGCCACGTCGGACCAGTCAAAAGGCGCAATGATCTCTCCCTTGTCGTTGTAATTGTACCAGGTGGGGTGTTGAGCGATCCAGGCGTGGTCGCGCGAAGTGTGGTTGGCCACCCAGTCTATGACCACCTTCATGCCCATGCCATGAGCTCGGGTGACGAGGCGTTTGAAATCTTCGACGCTGCCATACTCCGGGTTGATGCCGCGGTAATCCTGCACGGCGTAATAGGAGCCAAGGGTTCCTTTACGGTCTTTGACGCCAATGGGGTGAATGGGCATAAACCAGAGGACATCCACGCCCATGTCGCGCAGGCGGGGCAGGTGTTCGCTAAAGGCGTTGAACGTGCCTTCGGGCGTGTATTGGCGCACATTGACCTCGTACACAGCGGCATAGCGCAGCCAATCCGGTTCCGGGGTGCGGCTGTCGGCGTACACTGTGGGCGTAGCGCGAAATGAAGCATCCTTGAGGAAAACAAATATATCCTGATCGCCAGTGGCCTTGCCCACTTTGGTTCCGTTATCGGAGCGGAACACACAGGCGAGGGCTTTGACATCGGTGTTTTCGGGGGCACCGTAGAGGTCTTTGATCGTGAATGTAAGCTGGTACGTATCGGTACCGGTGCGTTTCATTTTGAGTTTATCAATGTTTTTGCCCCAATCGGCGGGCACCAACTGCCAGTCACTCTGTTTGGCGCTTTTATCGGTGAGGAGCCCGGTGTGGAGGTATACGTCGCCTTCATGCCCCATCAGGCCTTTGTTGCCCTCATTGGCTTTGAAGGTCAGGGTAACTTCATCGGTGAGGCCAGGCTTAGCTGGCGTAAGGGTGACCTGGGCGCAAAGGGCACCGGCGAGGAGCAGGGCAATAAACAGAATGAGTTGTTTTTTCATGGCTGTTGACTTCGTGTATAAACGGCACAAAGTAGTTCATTTTGGATAATTACAGATACAGTGGTTAATGGATGCGGTTTGCACCTTTTTGTGTACGTTTGTGGGTTATGCAGCCTACATCATTTTTGGCACCGGAATGGGTGAAAACGGTTTCCGACAGGGTTCTGTTAGACGTGCGTTCGCCGGGCGAATACGCGCAGGGACATGTGCCGGGTGCCCTTTCTTTCCCATTGTTTACAGACGAGGAGCGCGCGGCAGTGGGCACGGCCTATAAACAGGCTGGTCCGGAACCGGCATTTTTATTGGGTTTAGACTTTGTAGGGCCCAAAATGGCCGGTTTTGTGCGCTCGGCACGGGCCCTGGCACCCGAACGCCGCATCGCCATGTATTGCTGGCGGGGCGGGCAGCGCAGTGGCAGCATGGCTTGGTTGTTGCGCCAGGCCGGATTTGACGTGTTGACGCTTCAGGGGGGCTACAAAGCCTGGCGCAATGTGGCGCTGACGGCATTGCACAGCCGACTGTTTGATTTCAAGGTATTGGGCGGACTCACGGGCTCTGGCAAAACGCCGGTATTGCACGCCCTCGCGGCATTGGGCGAACAAGTGGTAGACCTGGAGGGCCTTGCGCAGCACAAAGGATCAGCGTTTGGTCAATGCGGTCCGCAACCATCGGTTGAACAGTTTGAAAACAACCTGTTTTCCGCTTTTGAGCACCTCGAACCCGACAGGCCAATCTGGGTAGAAGACGAAAGCCGCAGCATCGGGCGGGTATACATACCCGACCACATCTGGAACCAGATGCGCGCCGCCCCTTTATATGAACTGCACATTCCACACGAGTCCAGGGTGCAACACATTGTGCATGAATATGGTGCAATATCTATGGATACCTTGCGCGAAACCTTTGAACGGCTGAGGAAAAAATTGGGCGGACAACACGTCAATGCCGCCTTGGAGGCGTTGGCTGCGGGTGACCTGGCTTCGGCAGTGGAGGTGGCTTTGGTGTATTACGACAAAACATACCGGCACCTCATGGAACTGCGGGATGAAAAACAGGTCAAACAACATCAATTCGATGGCTTTAACCCCGAAAAAATGGCCGAAATACTCTTGGAAAAAGTGTAAAATTATTATTATTGCTGCAAATTTGTTTAAAATTATACCAAAATCATTATCCTCTTTTTAATGATTCTGCTTCGTACGCTGCATTTTTCCCTTCCGTTGCCAGGGCGTAATTGAAGCCGGGGTGGATGCTGTACGCACCGTGTCGGCCTTGATGATCGATGCAGATAAACCCGATTTGCGCTTCCTCGGTTTGGGCAGGAAATTTATCGACGATGCGGCGGATGGCTATTTCAGCTGCTTTTTGTGGCGAGGCGCCCCGGCGCATTTCCTCCACCACCATGAAACATCCGAGGGTTTTGAGCGTGAGCTCGCCCAAACCGGAACACGAAGCAGCGCCCACGGCACCATCCACGTACAGTCCGGCACCTATGACCGGGCTGTCGCCTACCCTGCCGCGCATCTTAAATGCCTGACCGCTGGTAGAACATCCGCCGGAAAGGCGTCTTTGTTGATCGAGCGCCAAAATGCCGATGGTGTCGTGTCGTTCGATATTGATGACGGGCTTGTACTCCGATTTAACCAGCCAGGCTTCCAACGCCTTTTGGGCGGTGGGGGTAAGCAGGTTTTCCTTTTTAAAGCCTTGCTCGATGGCAAACTGCAGGGCGCCCTCTCCGGCGAGCATCACGTGGGGGGTTTTTTGCATGACGCTTTTTGCCACGCTGATGGGGTGCATGATGCCCTCCAGAAAACAAACCGAACCGGCATTTCCATTTTCATCCATGATGCAGGCATCCAGCGTCACATGTCCGTCGCGATCCGGAAAACCGCCGTACCCCACACTCGTGTCACCCGGATCGGCTTCGGGCACCCGCGCACCGGCTTCCACGGCATCAAGGGCGTACCCGCCTTGTCGGAGCACTTCCCAGGCAGCCGCAGTGGCTTTCACATTGTTGCCCCAGGTGGCTATGGCCATGGGCAATACCGGTTCTGATTCCGTTGGCTGCTGGCCCAGTGCGTTCCAAAAAAGGGGGCCTAACCAGGGAGCGAGCATGGACTGACGCAAAAAGCGACGACGGTTATGCATTTTATGTGGATCGGACATCTATTTTCCGTTTAATAGGCTACTTTTGAACCGCAAATGTCTTTCAAAATGAACAAACAAAAGCAAACTTATTTATTAGCCCTTTTAACTTTGTTTTTCTTCGAAAATTGCATGAATCACAAGCTGCCAACAGAATATTCTTCGGTTTGGTCTAAAATCAAGCTTGATTTTAGAAGCATAGACGAAGACGGTCTGACAGGCCAGCCCAACGGTAAAGTAGCCGTTGATTACGAATACTGCATTCCGCAGGACGAAAAGTTGTGGAAAAAGGTGCAAAAAATAGACCGCACCGCTCAAAAGAGCAACAGCCGGGGCCGCATAGGGTGCACCCCTGAACAGTGGCTGGTGATTGGTACGACGCATCAGGATAATTACAAAAGGGTATTGTACGACCTGGCGTCTCTGCCTGAAGTGGTGCGCATACAACAAGCTTTTTACGAATAAATTCCATGGAACAGCGCCACCAAGCCTGGCAGGTACAACGAGTCATCACTGCCGCATCCGTGGCGCTTTTCGTTGCCAAAGTGGTCGCCTATGGCATGACCAACTCGGTCGCCGTGCTCACCGACGCCCTTGAAAGCACTGTAAACGTGGTCACGGGCTTCATCAGCCTGTACAGCCTGCGCCTGGCGGTTAAGCCCCGCGATTTTGACCATCCATACGGGCACGGAAAAGCCGAGTTGATCTCTGCTTCATTCGAGGGCCTGCTGATTGTGGTGGCCGGATTGGTCATGGTGTACGAATCATGCATCAATTTGTTGCACCCACACCCCCTGAAGGCGTTGGACTGGGGTATTGCCTTGCTGTCGGCAACCGCCCTGGCGAATTTCCTGCTGGGCCAATGGAGCAAAAATGCTGGTAAAAAGTACCATTCCATCGGTTTGGAGGCCGGAGGACGCCATTTGCAAAGCGACACCTGGACGACCGTCGGCATTGTCGTCGGGCTGGCACTGGTGTATATGACCGACATCGCATGGATTGACAGCGCCACTGCCATGAT